>CATZVV010000069.1 GCA_958425285.1 uncultured Lachnoclostridium sp.
TTGTGTACAATCCTACACGTTTAGACGTTGGGTCACTTGCATATCGTACACAAGGTTTATGTATAGTATCGCATCTATATATGGTTTTCTATTTGACTGATGAGGGAAAAAGAAAAATTGACCCTCAGTATTTATATATGTATTTTCACCGTGATGAATTTCGCAGAGAAGTTACATTTAGAAATTTCGGCAGTCAAAGGCCCGAATTCAATTTTAATGATATGAGTGATATTATTATCCCTCTTCCGGATATTGAAACACAAAGAAAGTATGTGGGCATTTACAACTCAATGATAGAAAATCAGCAATGTTATGAGCGTGGATTGGATGATTTGAAGATAGCGTTCGAGGCAGTGATTGAAGAACATAAACATACAGCCCCTAAAAAAAATGTTGGCTCACTTTTGAGGGAAATTGATTGTAGAAACGAAGACGGTTTTATTACCGAAGTCAAGGGAATCAATATAACAAAGCAATTTATGCCGTCTGTTGCTAATACTAATGGCGTAGATTTAAAAAAATATAAGTTAGTAAAAACAGGCCAGTTTGCATTCTCAGGAATGCAGACGGGACGTGATGAATGTATTCGTATCGCATTATATAACGGAGAAGAACCTATTATCATATCCCCCGCCTATACGGTCTTAGAACTAAAAGATAGTACTGTTTTTTCGGAATATGTAATGATGTGGTTCTTGCGAAAGCAAGTTGATCGTCTTGGCTGGTTTATGAGTGATGCAAGTATTAGAACAAATCTGGATATGGACCGTTTTTATGAAATAGAAATTCCGATTCCAGATTATAAAATCCAAAAGTCTATCGTAGAAATCTTTCATGCATATAATGAACGCAGGGATATTAACGAAAGACTGAAATCTCAGATTAAGGACATCTGCCCTATTCTTATCAAAGGTTCTATCGAAGAAGCGAGAAAATCAAAGGAGGCGTAATTTATGGCTCGATTGAAAGAATATAATGGTCATTACTGCGAATCAGAATATGAATATGCCTTCCTTGGTTTTTTAGAGAAGGAAGGTTGGAATTATCTTTCCGGCAATAAAATTGTCCGTAACAGCAAGAAGGACGTTCTGATTGCAGATGATTTCAAATCTTTTATCTCAAATACTAATTCAGATTTGACAAGTGAAGAAGTTACACAGATTTACGACAATGTTCGACTTGTTGGTAGTGAAAGTGATTTTGCAACGCTTCATAAGGTTTACGGATGGATGGTGGATGGAATTCAATTTACCCCGTATGACGGATTACCTCGTATGGTTTCGCTGATTGATTTTGAGGAACCAGAGAACAATATATTCCGAGCAGTGAACCAGTTTACTGTGGAGTATATGAATAATGGTCAAAAGGAAAATCGCAGACCAGATGTTTTGCTGTTTGTAAATGGTATGCCTCTGTGCGTAATTGAACTGAAAAATCCGGGCGATGCCAATGCTACTGTTTTGGATGCCTGGGAACAGATTAATATTCGTTATTGGAGAGATATTCCGCATCTTTTACACTACTGCCCATTAGCGTGTATATCCGATGGTGTTAAAACCAGACTGGGGACGGTTCGTACTCCCTATGAGCATTTCTATGCCTGGAGGCGAGTGAATGATGGTGATGTGGTTTCCACAA
The DNA here is from genome assembly GCA_958425285.1 of uncultured Lachnoclostridium sp. GTDB lineage: Bacteria > Bacillota > Clostridia > Lachnospirales > Lachnospiraceae > UBA933. The sequence goes on from CATZVV010000069.1 coordinate 1,639, forward strand.
TGCCGTTTGCTGAGATGGAAACGATGATTAAGGGTGTTTATAGTCCTGTACGTTTCCTTGAGATTTTCAGAGACTATATCTATTTTCAGGATACCATCTATGACAGCGATGAAGTGGAAATCGTCTGCCGTTATCCGCAGTTCTTTGCTTCTAAGTTATTAAAGCAAAGCATTGTAAACTCTGTTACTTCCGGCAGTGGAAAAGGTGGCACATATTTTGGTGCAACGGGATGTGGCAAAACATATACTATGGCTTTCCTTGCTCGTCAACTTGCATTACGCTGTACGGATATTCCGGCAATCGGCTCTCCTACGATTATTTTGATTGTTGATAGAGATGAGCTTCAGAAACAGGGCGCAAAACTTTTTACCAAGAGTAAGGAGTTTTTGAATCTTGGTGAGGTTTCTGTTGTAAAAAATAGAGCAAAGCTACGAGAGGAACTGCGAGCAAGACAAAGCGGCGGTTTTTATATTTGCACTATCCAGAAGTTTTGTGACCGTGAAGATGATAAAATCGGTCTTATTAACGACCGAAAGAATATTATTTGTTTTTCTGATGAAGCCCACAGAACTCAGCTTGAGCATTCTAAGAAGATTCAATTCAGCAAGGATGCTGATGAAAATATGAAAGCTATGGTGTCCAAGCCATATGCAAAAGTTCTGAAAGAGGCATTTCCAAATGCTACATTTGTTGGCTTTACAGGTACGCCTATTGCAGAGACTTACCAGACCTTTGGTGAGGAAATTGACCGTTATACAATGGATCAGGCTGTTGCAGATGGATTGACCGTGCCTATCAAGTATCATCCTCGTATTGCAAAGGTATTGCTTGATAAAAAGAAAGCTGCTGAAATTGAGGACTACTACAAAAAGTGCGCCGATGATGGAGCAACCCGTGAAGATATTGAATCAAGTAAACGAGCAATGAGTTCTATGGAGGTTATCCTTGGAGAGCCTTTGCGATTAGAGCGTCTTGCCATAGATATTCATGACCATTATGTTGCTGACTGTGATCAGGACCCCGACAGAATACAGAAAGCTATGATTGTTTGCTCAAGTCGAGTGATTGCCTATGCATTGTTGCTCAAATTCAAGAGCAAATATCCGGAGTGGTTTGAAGAAAAGAAGGTTCCAGGTGGTGTTACAGCTACAGAAGAAGAACTGAAAGAACTAAAGCCCATGCCATTTATTGCCATGGTTTCAAGCGTTGGTAGCAATGACGAACCCAAGATGTATAATTATCTTGGCGGAGTAAAAAATGATAAGCGCTCTGAAGAGTTGGATGCCGCATTTAAGCAGGAAAAATCCAATTTCCGAATTGTAATTGTTGTTGATATGTGGATTACCGGCTTTGATGTGCCCTCTCTTACATATTTGTACAATGACAAACCATTGAAAAAGCATTTGCTTATCCAGACAATCAGCCGTGTAAATAGAAAATATCCCGGCAAAGAGCATGGTATGATTATTGACTACATTGGCATTAGAGATAATATGCGTGAAGCTATGAAAATCTATGGCGGTAATACCTCTGTTGCACCAACTGCCGATGATGTTGAACAAGCGACAATGATTTTCAGAGAAGAATTGGAAATTCTAAAAACACTGTTTACAGATTATGATCTGGCTCCATTCTTAAATCCGGAATGTGATCCTGTATTGCGTTACACATTACTTGCAAAAGCTGCTGAATTTGTGTTCGCTTCAACGCAGGAATTGAGTGGTGACAAGGGAAAGGTATCCTTTAAAACTTATTTCTTGCAGTCTGTTAAGCGGATGCGAACAGCGTTTGAAATTTGTCAACCTTCCGGTGAACTTGGAGAAAAAGAGTCAGCACTTGCACAGTGCTTTATGGCCATTGCGGGATTTGTTCGCAAAATGAGCGGAACAAGTGATGTGGATGCTGATACGATGAACCGTGCTGTTGCAAAGATGGTTGAAGAAGCATTGAAATACAATCAGGTTGAAAGCGTCCTTGAAAGTGGCGAAGAGGAAGATATTTTTTCTCCGGAGTATTTTGAAAAGCTGTCAGATGTAAAAATGCCAGCTACCAAATTAGAGCTTTTAATTAAGATGTTGCGTAAACAGATTAAGGAATATGGAAAAGTAAACCAGGTTGCTGCGAAGATATTCCAGGAAATGCTTGAAAAAACGATTGCAGAATACCATGAGCGAAGAAAACATCTTACTGCAGAAGAAGCCGGAGCAACACAGGAGCAGGCATCCGATGACATTATCAGGTATGCTACGGAGCAGGCACTTGAAATTCTGCGTCAAATGAATGAAAACCGTGAAAGCTTCCGCAAAATCGGATTAACTTTTGAGGAAAAAGCATTTTACGATATCTTAATTGCTTTGCGTGACCGATATGATTTTGAATATGGAACGGATAAGGAAATAGATGGTGTCGTTGTGAATGACAAGTGCAAATCTCTTGCCAAAAAGGTAAAAGAAATCATTGATACAAAGTCATCTTTTGCAGACTGGCTGAATAACCAGAACGTTAGAAACCAGTTGAAACTTGAAATAAAGATATGCCTTGTAAAAAATGGATATCCTCCGCAATATAGCCCTGAAGTGTTCAATAAAGTGATGGAGCAAGTGGAGAATTTTGAGGAAAATTCAGATACGATATCTTATAACTCTCAGCCAGTTCAGTTGAATGAATATGCGCCATCAGTGAATTTTTCGATGGTCGCAGAGGAAGCTGCACCATATGACAGCAGGAATTAAGATGTTGAGTCGCTACCGATTCGCAAAAATTACAAATGCTCTTTAGAGGTAAATGATAGGGGTGATTACATGAGTGATACGATATATATTTTTCCAAATGATATGGAGATTATTGACTGTGATGGGTACAGTTCTGATGTAGCAGAATGTTTTTCGACGGTTCCAAAGGTTGCGAAACCTTTGGTCTATGGTGCCAAAACAGCATTTTCTAAGATTGAAAAGATGCTTCTTTCTGCACCAGCATTCATCAATGCAATCAAGGCAATGGTTCCAGAAGAGACTATTCAGGCAATCTTAACAGATGAGCAGAAATCACAGCTTGCGAGCGGTGCATTAAAGCTTATGACGAAGAAGGACGGAACTTTAATGGCAAATCTGGTAAATCCAGAGACAAATAAGATTGTATCAACAATTTCTCTGGAGAAGGTACAACTTTCTCCGGAAATTTCGCAGGCAATGACAAGTTATGCAACGCAAATGCAGATGGCAGAGATTGCGGAGCAGATCCAAATAGTTCAGCTTGCTGTTGAGGAAGTTCGTCTGGGACAGGAGTATGACCGATTAGCTACAGCCTATAGCTGTCAACAAAAGTTATTACAGGCAATGGCAATTAAGAACCCAGAACTGAAGGCAATGGCATTACTTCGTATTGCGTCAGATGCAGAGGATAGCCGAAATCTGTTAATGCAAAGTCAGAATGCAAATGTTGAGTTTATTAAAAGCCAACCCGAATCATTCTGGGGAAAACTTGTTTCCGGTGCTAATCCAGATAAGGTCAATGCACGGATGAATGAGATTCGTGGAAGTCTTTCAGCAGTTAATATGGTCTCTTTGGCTGAGGCAATGGCATATCAGACAATGGGAGAAACGGAATCGGCGCAGCTTAGCTTACGGTATTACGCAGATTATGTTCAGCACACATATCTCGAAAGCCCTGGATTAGTTGAGCGTCTGGATATGATTGATCCTTCTCCAGAAAATTATTGGTCAAGGACGTTGCCAGAAATTGAAAAGAGAATTCAAGCATTACCATGTAATGTAACCCCATTACTCGCAGGAGGTGACGAAGATGGAACAAAAGACATGTAAAAAATGTGGAAGACCTTTACCGGACAAATATAAGCACAAGAAATGCGAGAACTGTAGAAACCTAGATGCAAAGAAGTTTAAAGATGCAGGAAAAGCTACACTTGGAGTTGCGGTTATGATTGGCGGGGCAGCAATTTCTATTGCCACAAATGGAAAGTTCAATCTGCCGAAAAAGAAATAATAAAGTAACTACTGTGAAGGGAGGTTGAGCATATGGACAAAGGAAGTCCGAGTTTCCTTAAAATCGTGTATTTCGACGAGGCGGCTGCACAAGACTATTTAGACATTACAAATGGCGGGCGACTTGATTGGAGTAAAGAAGAAAACAAACAACGAGCTGCTCAGATATTAACAGAAATTGAAGCACAAGCAAAAGGAAGTTTCAATATTATCAGTTTCCTAAAAGGAAGTGTGTCTGGTAACCTTGATGCAAAAGCAAGTGGCGAAATTGCAAAATTATTCGACAAAACAATAAAAAACACACTGCTAACTGACTATATAGCCAAGGCATATAACGATGACAAAATCAAGAAATTTGATGACTCTGGAGTTTATGCTCCGGTTAACTCGGTAACTCTTTATAAAATGTACAGTTCATATCTGTCCATTGTACCTAAGGATCAATTACCGTTTGACATTGAAAAATTGAATGATGCCGTACTTGGTGAACGTGGTTATTATGCCATGCTGCTAAAAAAGGAAGATACCCCGTCCTCTGTGCTTAGATTTAATATCAATGCATTTAAAAACAGCTACAGCCTCGCAGATTTAAGCAAAATGGATCTTACATACTATGGTGTCAAGGTCGGAATGTGCAAACAGACAGAGCTTGGCATAGATAAAGAGTTTGAATTTCAAAATAAACCTGCAGAGGTAACAGCTGAAAGTATTTTGGACGAGGAAACACCAAAGCAGGAAATTGAACTCGCAGTATATGACATTGTACTGGCGGGGGTGAAGGCATGAAACAAATAGTAATGTTCTATGGTTCTGACCGAGCATTTACAGATATTATTCCAAAAAGTCATAGAAATTTATTAAGTGTTGCGATGCAGATAGATGATGAGAGTAAGAAGCTTGTGATGGAGGTAAGAGGATTTCCTAAACAAAAATCGGACTCAGAAAAACCCAAAAAGAAAAAACCAATGGTCCGTAATTTGGTAATATTTGCAAACGAATACAATAGCGTTAACGAGCACGTAATTACCAATTTTATCGATTTCATGGCTCAGCTCAGCATTAGCAATATGTACATCCAAAATCCACCAGCATTACTGAGAGACCAAGTTGAAAGGGTATATGGTGACAAAGGAATAATCAAAACAGAGCACCAAAAGTACAATGTTATAAGTGAAGATATTATTCGGCAGATATATACAGGATTTGATCGTAGGATTATTGGGCAAAAAGCTGTAAAAAAGAAATTATTAAAAGCCCTATACCCCATTGTGGATAACAAGCAGAATAAACCAGTAGTAATATTATTCTATGGAGATTCGGGTCTTGGAAAAACCGAAACTGTGCAATATGTAACAGAATTGCTGGGCGGTGCTTTGCTTAGAAAGCAGTTTTCCATGTATCAGAATAATGAATTCTCTAATTACCTATTTGGAGGAAAACATAATCAAAAGAGTTTTGCCAAGGATTTACTTGCAAGAGATTCTAATGTTATTCTCCTTGATGAGTTTGACAAAGCAAATTCGGTTTTTCACAGTGCATTTTATCAGCTGTTTGATGAAGGGATTTTTGAAGATCAAAATTACAAAGTGGATGTTAGACATGCGGCTATTTTCTGTACATCAAATTACCATACAACAGATGAAATTAAAGAGAAGCTTGGACTTCCAATATATAACCGATTTGATGCGATTATTGAATTTGATCAACTAGCTGGAGACGCCAAGATGAAGATTGCAGAAATGACTTTAAGAACTATGGACAAAAGTACCCTTCTACCAATCGACATAAGAAAAAAAATCATTTCTGCGTCATTAACCATGAGTAATGCCAGAGAAATTCAACGATTGGTCAAAGACACCATTTCACTATGTGAGATTAACAGAATTTGTAATGGGATAAAAGCGGAAAATGGAACGGAATAAATTATTTGAACAAGTAAAACAAATATATGGAATAGTGCCAGATTATCCGTGGCGTGACTGGAATGCAGTGCTTCGTCATCAGGATAACAACAAGTGGTTTGCAGTCGTTTTGGAAGTGCAGGAAAGCAAGCTGGGGTTGCCAGGTGACCGGATTATGGATGTGGTGAATGTAAAGAGCGATCCGTTACTGATTGGTTCACTGCGTCAGCAATCGGGGTTCTTCCCTGCTTATCACATGAATAAGGACAGCTGGATCAGTATTGCCTTGGATGGCTCTGTTCCGGCGGATACAATTATGAATTTGGTAGACATAAGTTATCAGTTAACCAAGAAAAAATAACAACCCATGCATTTTCTACACAAGTTGCGAGCAAATTAAAAGCAGACCTGCTGTTATTGGCAAGATCTGCTTTTCTTCATATTGGATCAAAATCAATGTTGGTATCATAGTCCCCCAGGTCCTCTTTTAGAAAATCAGATTTTCTGAGGTACATAGGGTTTACAAGCTCCCCTTTTGCGTGGAGCAGGCTGAACTTATAGTCCAGAAGTGCTGCCGGAACATAGAGCTGCTTCGCAGTTTCAAAGAAGGAATACTCTGCAAGGCGCTCCAGAACTTCTTCATCTTCCAGCAGAAGCTCTGCTGCAAAGAAGTTGGCTTCGTCTTCCGTAATGGAATCATTTCGGTTAAGCACCTCCATTTCCTGAAACCCCTTCATCATGGCAATCTCTGTATGTAAAATAGCTGGTGTTAGTATATAAGTGTGGACAGGAAAAGTTGAACGACCTATACTATGAAA
>CATZVV010000070.1 GCA_958425285.1 uncultured Lachnoclostridium sp.
CTATAAAGTTACCATTTTTATCATACTGCGCCATTGCTATGGGATAAGCTGTTACAACAATATTAGCTTCGTCTTCCTTATCTATCCCTTGTACTGTAATCTTTCCTGTATCATCACTAGTTCCAATAATACCATCATTACCTGCTGAAGCAAATGTGGTCAATGTGGTTCCCAGAACCATCGCCAATGCTAATAACATGGCTAATACTTTTTTAATCTTACTCATATTCTTTCTCCTTTTCTTTTTTGTGGGATATACCCATTATTTTAATGCATTTGTTCTTAAATGCTCTCCGCACTTCCGCGGTGCCGGGACCGCTGAAAAATGTAATCATATTTTACCTTTCCAGCACCTCCCTACTTTTATTTTTATATAGAAGCAGGGCCGCTGCCATCATCAGCAGTATTCCGCCAACCATATACAAGAAGATTCCAGGGCCGCCTGCACTTGGCAGTTCGTATACCGCGGTATTTTCAAAGTAGAAATGAACCGTTGTGTTTCCCTCTGTGGCTTCACTCTTTTTCACTTCTCCGCTGTTTGATTCAATGGACTTTAATTCACCTTTTTTATTTATAACTAAGGTCCATTTTTCATTGCTTACCGCATACCCTAAAGGAGCCTTTGTTTCTGATAAAGTGTAAGATCCTGCAACTATCGTTGCGACAATGGAGCTTTCACTAAAATCACTAGTTTCATACCAAATCAATTTACCTGTATTATCAGTCTTACCATAATAAGTCTTATCAGTGGATTTCAGTTCAAACTCTGCATCTGGTAATTGTAAATTATTATTGCTTGAACTTACTTTTAAAATATCCCAGTTAGTTATTACCTTTTCATTTGTATAAGCAACAACACCCAGAACACCACCGCCTGTATATTCCCATTTATCGCTGATAACATTTTTATTTTTCTTGTCACTACCTAAGATGAATGTTGCCGATTCCTCTGATGCGCTGTTGGCACAGTCTGTCTTTTCATTAATGCTAACATCTTTTACTGCAAAACCATCTGCAGAACTTTCAGTTACCATATACTCGCCCCTTGCCAGATTTTTCAAATCCTGGCCATCATATACGGCTGCATCTGTGCTGTTCGCGGGAATAACAATTTTAATATCTTTAACAAATGTTGAATCATTTTTCTTAGTAACCTTGAAGTTAAAAGTTTGTTCTTTATTGATCGGACTCTCTAACTTCTTAGTAATTTGTATTTCACCAGCCACCACATTAACTTTGTAGATACCGTAAAGCTTATTTGCATCTTTTGTGTTAACTGCCTCGACTATATGATCCTCACCACCGGCGATATGCCCTTTAGTATTTTGAGTACTCCTATAATTAGCTGGTCCCGCATCATAAGTCACTTTCAAATAATAACTGACGCCAGATTCTGCGATTGTGCTTGTTAAGCTTTCTTTAGTTATTTTACTCTCTTCCGTACAAGCTGCATCTGTGTACCATTCCAGTATAAAATCGTCAGCTATAACACCTTCATATTTTTCTAACATCTGGTTGACATCGAATAAGGTGTTTAACAATTTATCATCTGTCGGAATTGTATCACCTTTATAAACAGTAACCTCATTATTACCTACTTGCAGCTCCGCTTTTACATTGACCGGAGGCTGCGGAAGTACTGCATCGCCATAGCCTGTAGAAATCTTAGAGTCAGGGGAAATATTTGTTGTAACATTGTTACCGCCGATATATGTATCTTTGGCCCTCACTGTAATAGTTTTATTCCATTTCCCTTTTTCAGCATTTGGTATTGTCTGCTCATTCCAAACAATATACTGATATCCGGTTTCAGAATCGTAAAATACCGGTCCTCCATTTTTCAGTTTAATGCCGTCCTTTATTCCGGGATAATCTTTTGTGATAGGCTGCCCCTCATCATCTAATATTTCAAATCTGGGATCAATGACATCTTTAATCTGAGCCGATTTAATATCCAAGTTGTTCGTTATTGTTTCTTGAATCCTTTTGAATATTTCTTTTAACTCATCAATACTTTCAGCCGTAAGCGCACAATCTTTCGATGCAATGCCAGAAATATTTTTATTGCCATCCCAGATTGGTTGTGAACCATCAAGCCAGCCTTTCGCCGTACTTGTCAATCCCAGGCCAACTGTATAGATAATGACTCCTTCTTGTTTCAATTTTTCTGCCTGTGTTTTTGCCTCGCCAGCAGCCGCATTACTCCATGAACCGCCGTTTCCTGTAGGTTCACCATCCGTAAACAATATTACATATTGAGGTACATCCTCTCTTTTACTGCTTTTCAGCTTATTGTATGCATATTTTAATCCTTCTCCAGGTGAAGTTCCTCCATCGGCAAAAAGTTTATTAACATTCTTCAATAATCCTTCCGGATTACTGCCAACCTCAGTTAAGGAATTAACGCTCGAATTACTGGTACTAAATGCAGTAACACCAATTCTACTTTCAGGAGAAGAAGTCGATGTAGAATTTATAAATGCGTTTGATGCCTCCTTTAAGCCAGTTAAACGTGATGCATATGTGTATATAACTTTGTTATCAGTGGCATTAATTTTATTCCAACTACTTCCATCCCAATATTGCCATGCGCTATTTATATAAATCATTGGTCTGTTAGCATAATAATGCTCGGAAGAACTGGCATAACCGGTACTAGTTCCATAGTAATATATTTTAGTTGTATCCAGTTTGTCTTTGACTGAAGAAAATTTACTTGCATTCTGGCTTGTTCCCGCATATACAAAGGAAGGAGTTGATTTCTCATTCAGAACATAGTTCATAGAACCTGACTTATCCAGAACCATCATGATATCAGCTACGCCGCCTTTTTCTTCCGTCGTTGTACTTGTTAGTTTTGAAGAAGCAGTAATATTAATATCATATGTACGCTCATCCCAATCTTTTACCGTTGCTGTCTTATCATAATTCATAGAACTATCTATCAGTTCCTGTTCTGTTACATTTAGGATTTTATAGATACCATCCTCATCAGGGTCGATTTTTGCCTCTGTTTCACCATCATGCAAATATAAATTGGCTACAGCTCTTCCATCTTTATCTAAAGTAACTTTTACCTTCCAGGTATCTACAGAAGGAATGTAACCGGTTGGAGCCTGTGTTTCTGTTAATGTATACTCACCTTCCCGAAGCTTTGTAAACTGAACTGCACCATTTTCTAATGAACTTGCCGTAAATGTCTCATTCGTATCATCGTTGACAAGTTTAAATTTAGCTCCTTCCAATGGTTCTCCAGCTTTATTCACTTTATTCAGGTACAGATTTGTCATCGGCACTTCTGTTACCTCAGAAATTCTGGCTGAAGGAAGAGTGAAATTCATCTTACAATTAGATTTAGCAGCTCCTCGCTCCATATAGAGTATAGTCAATGTATGTTCTTGCTGCTTCTGTTCACTGGTTAAATTTTCCGGATTGCCGATATAATTCCACAAGTCAACCGAACCAGTCGCCGCATCATGTATACCTCCCAAATCAATAACTACTTGATTTCCGTCAAGGACAACCCACAGATCATCGTCACCGGTAAAGGAGTAATTCAAAGGTCCAACATAATCGCCAATCTGAAATGTCACATCGTATCGCATACCAAAGTAATAATTATGCGCATTCTCCGCTTCCTCATTTGCATCTTTTACTGAATCCAGGGGGAAGAAATTATTTCCGCTTGACGCTACAACATTTGTTCCGTTTTTCACTTTACTAAGTTCGTAAGAATCACCTGTCTGGTTAAATTCTAATGTATAGTTTTTATATACCTTTCTTAAATTTCTTTTTTCGGCTTTATAACCAGTACCAACCGTTACCGATAAATCATCATTATCAAAGAAACCTGGGTCTGCATAATTAAAAACCACATTTCCATTCTCATCCAAACCTCTAAGAAGTCCTTTTACCACTGATGCATTGCCGGTCCAGACATTTGCTTCCTTATTACTACCATCCGGTTTCCACGAATATTTATATGTGGAATAATTCTGCCCTACTGTTCCAGCCGAAAGTTTTTTATTACTATTCACTCCTTCTCCATAATTCTCCGGAGCATTGATTGAATAATATTTCGTTTTATTGCCGGAACCAGAAGTACCCGCTTTTACTGTATAATCATAAAAAGTAGTTGCTCCTGTTACCGTTGTTTTTTCAGGAGTATAGTAAATTTTAATTACAGTATCACTGGCTACTTTTATTTCACTATAATCAGCCTCATCATAAAAATCTTTGCCATTTATATTGACTCTCTGCACTTCCCAATTTGTTGCTTTTGCATAGTCGTTAACTTTACCACCTACCGGAAGTGTCAGCTCATCATTTGAATAAATCTTCTGTCCATTTAAGATATTATAATGCTCAACTGTTATATCTACTGCAGAACCGCCTTGCTGTACTATTACATATGTAGAGAAATGCGGTGCGTCAAAGATAACATTTCCTTCTTCATCCACGGAACCATTCATATCTTCAACAGTGTTGTCCTGGTCTACATGGAGTACTGCTGTGTTTTTACTTGTTTCTATATCAGAAGTATTAACAGTAACCTGCACTGGCGAACCAGGCTGTACCTCAGTTCCTCCCACCATAAACTTAATATCATATGCAATAATATTTTCAATTGCAAACTGTTCTTCAATTGCTTTATCTTCTACCGCTTTTTCGATATTTTCTACTTCATTCTGATTTGTAATCTCAGTCACTTGAAGTTCGGCATCTTCCGGAAGTGCCCCTTTATCAGCTGAAACCTTTATAATAGAATTTCCTACTTGCTGGCTCCATTCTACTTTTTCAATCTCCTCTGTGCCTTCCGGCTCATTATCAGAAGTGTTCTGGTTATCTTCCTGATTACTAGGTTCTGTCTCTTCCACCTGAGGTTCTGCTTCCTGAGTATCATCTGATAATTCTTTCTCCGGTTCAGATAACTTTTCTTCTGATAATTGATCGATCAGATCTTCCGATCCAGCCGCTTCACCATCAGTATTGTCCATTACTGTTCCCTGACCTGAACCATTTTCCGGTACTGGAGTTCCTGCATCATTATCCGCCATAGTAGATATACCGGAACTCAGCATCAGGGCCATGCACAACACAATTGCTAAAACTCTTTTATTTATATTACTCTTATTTTTCTTCATGGCTTCCTCCCTCTGCTATATTTTCTTCTATTCCGGAAATCGCTCCATCTATCAGTTTCAATAACTCCAAGGCACTGCGAAAATATTGTTCCTGCTGTTCTTCCACCCACAGGACACTGCCCTGCCATGTGGCATTCTGACATTCATGTATTTTTACTATGAAGGTTCCTTTATCTTTTTTCATCATTTTGCCACTCACAACATTTTCGCCTCCTTTGGGGTATTTTTGCACTCTCGCTTAACTATGAACTTATTGTACTTAAAGAAGCATTACGGAAAGCATTACATGCATTACTTTTTTCAAAATAATTTTCGTTGTTTCTTCTTGTGTAATGGTTCTGTGAAGATTCCGTGAAGTTTATGAAAAAAGGCAAAAAAATACCGCCGGTTTACCGGCGGCACAATTGTGTCAGATATCATATTCTCCAAGCGCACTGTCTATGAGTTTGATCAGCTCTAATGCGCTGCTGAAATGCTGCTTTACTTTATTCTCAAGCCAGAGTATCTCACCCTGCCATGTAGCATTCTGTCTGTATTGGACATAAATTGCAAATGTGGCAACTCTGCCCTTCTGCTCTAAAATGTTTTTCTGAGGTATCTTCTTCTGCAGCTTGTGTGATGGCTCTTTTGGCTTTTTTACGAAGCTGCGGCTTTCTGTGGATGCTTGCGGATAGCAGATACAGTCATAAAGCTTATCCATGAGATGCAGAAGCTGCACCACATTTTCAAAGAGCCACGGCTCTTGACTATAACACTGGTACAGACGACCGGAGAACTCGCCCCGGTCACTGGCATCTACACAGACGCTGATCAGGTTAGGCGCTGATATATTAATATTTAAACCCTCTTCTTTATTCATAGTCCACACTCTCCAGTCATTTCCGGGTCTTTTCTGTTAATTCCAGTGGAACCCGTTGCTTCGGAAACTTATTCTGGAATTATCATTCTCCACATCAGCTATAGATGATACATAGTATTCCAGATATTGTTCCCATGATTTATGTTCTCTGGCAAAATAGCGGGAAATACGATCAAAAATCATGGAACAGTTCTCCTGATTCGTGCCTACCAGTAAAATCAAAAACTGTGTGGGACTATACTTTGTAAAGGAATCCCCTCTGCGCAGACAATGTTTGACCGCATCGTACAGCTCATCCGTCATAGCCGCCAATTTTTCTTTGTTTTCCATTGGACGTCCTTTTCCGTCTGTCACTGTACACAGCATAAGGTACACGGATTGGCCGCTGCGCTCAATGATCCTCCTTACCAAGCGATAGCCATCCCGAAAGCTCGGCAGGTTACAGTAAAAGGCTCCGTCTTCTTCCTCATCTTCTTTCAAACCGCCTTTGATCTCATTGATCGCCTGCGGTTTGTGGCTCATCTTGGCACTCATTTCATTAAACTGGTTCATCATTTTTTCTGAGGGGCTGATCCCCAACTCCTCAAAAAACAGCTTGGCAGTATCCTCATAGAGCTGAATTGCTTCCTTATAACGGTTTAGAGCCATTAAACAATCCACCTGAACAGACTGCCATTCATCAAAAGGATACAGCTCACTGGCCTTTTCACATAAATCCAGCACTGTCTCATACTCACGCTGTTTCATGAGAGAGTCACAGACCTGACTCAATGCCTGTGTGTATTTCTTTTTATACTGTACACTCTCCAGAAGTACCCAATCCTCACCGGAAAGACCCGGGAGAAATTCTCCGTGATACACCTCACATGCACTTTTCAAAAGCTGAATCTTCTTATCTTCACTGGTTTCCGTTTTACTTGAATTCACAAGATTTGAAAATACATGGACATCTACTTCAACTTCCATAGGGCTGGACCAGCGGTAAATGCCTGACTTTATCTGTATATAATCATACTCCGGAAGACCTGCATCCACCAGCATTTTCTTGAGGCGGTGAGAAGTTACTCTTAGATTATTGGCAACATCAGCCAGTTCTTCTCTGCCATATAAACTTTCCAGCAGTTTGCCCCTGGCTATTCCGCCTTCACCACAGTGGAGCAGAATCTGAAGCAGTTTCATAGATTTGGTTGCCGTATTCCTGCGGAAGGATATGGGCTTATCTCCATACTCCATGGAGAAGCCTCCTAACATGTGCACTTTTAACACCGGTAATTTTTCTTCTATCATACTCTCTCCCATTTGTCTGCACGCCTCCGCTCGTTTTATAGCCCTATCATATCATTAATCTTAATTTTATAATTTGTCCTATTTTTTGTCAATGCTTTATACGTCGACAAAACAGCAGTTGAGTCACCCATAAAACATTATATGTGTACCATTTATCAAACCCTATTACTATTGAAATGCTATATTATTTAGGGACCTTTTCAAAATTCTTGCTCTTAAGGTATTCATCCATACTATTTGAATTAGTACTACTCATACCCGCTATATTGGTTTTATCCGGTTTATTACCGTTTTTATTCGTACTTTGATACACTTGTCCATCGTAATATATAAGATACGCATCCCAATTAGACCAGGCATTATTACCCTCAACTGTACCGTACAGTACCATTGTACCATCTGCTAAAAAGTAAGGTTTCCAGTATAAAGTTTCATCCCCAAAAGATGTGCCGCTCTTCATGGAATCAGATACCTTCATAAATCCTCTCTCATCAGCCACCTTTTTTAGCAAATCCTTTCTGTCAAAGCTGCCGCTTCCCCACTCTTCCTTATGTTCCAGCAAATATTTATAATAACTCTCACACTGTCCTAAATATCCTTTAACGCTGTCTATACATGGACAGGAAAAAGTCACTAGCTGCTGCCCGTCCTTACTGGTGATTTCAACTTCATATTGGGTATTATATACGGGACAAACGGTAATATCTTCAGAACAATATCCTCCCTTAACCATATAATCAATAATCCCACTGTTAAGAACGCTTTTCACTTCAATTGTATCTTTACACAAAGCGATTTCCGGAACATCTGTCCCCATGATCTGAAACTGCGTCGCTAATTCATGTCTCTGATTCGCGCATTTGGCAACCTTGGATTTCTGCACATAACGTGTAATGGAAGGCACTGCCACTGCAGCAAGTATTAATATGATCACTATCACTACAATGAGTTCCACCAGAGTAAATCCCTGACACCGGTTCTGATTTTTATTCTTCTTTTGCAGCATTTTATT
>CATZVV010000071.1 GCA_958425285.1 uncultured Lachnoclostridium sp.
AAGAGACAAGAGGCACGAAAAGATGATGTACCAAGCGTGAAATGCCCGCTTGTTAAGTGACTTAAGTCAGCAATCCTTCGTTCTAACTCTTGTTCGTTCATTCGTATTTTCTTTGCTATTTCTACAAAAATCTCTCCGGCAGGAGTGAGCTGAATTGGTGAGGTGCTACGGTCAAAAAGCAGCATACCAACCTGAGTTTCTGTATTTTTGATAAATTGGCTTAATGCGGGCTGTGTTACGAAAAGCTTGTCGGCAGCTTTTGAGAAGTTCCCCTCATCAGCTAACGTTAAAACATAGTCAATTTGTTGTGAAGTCATGCATCCCCCTCCTTTATCACGAAGTGTCCATATTTCGCTTCCTATAGAAACAGTATAGCATACATACATGCATAAGTCTAAGGTGATAGTGTAAGTTTGCCAAAAACAAAAAGAAAATGCCAGACTTTCGCCTGACATTTTCTTTACTATATAAAACTCTATGGCTGAGGATTATTAGTCTTGCAGTAATTTTTCCGGTACATTTCCTTTTCCATAGTAAGCAATGAGATAAAGTTCTCTTAATTCTTTTACTAATGGAAGTCTTGGGTTTGCAGTTGTACACTGGTCACCAAATGCAAGGTCGGAAAGTGCATCTACTTTTGAAAGAAATTCTTTTTCGTCAATGCCATATTCTTTGATTGTTGCAGGAATATTCAGATAAGCGTTCATTTCTTCTGCTTTCTTAGCAAACAATTCAACAGCATCATCGTTATTTTTCGGATTCCAGCCAAGTTTCTTTGCTAAAGCAAACATCTTGTCGCCTACAATATAGCTTTCATATTTTGGCCAGGATGTGAATTTGGTTGGGTTAGCCACACCATTATAACGAATTACATGCGGAAGTAAAATTGCATTTGCACAACCATGTGGAATATGGAACTCTCCACCAAGTTTATGAGCTAGGGAGTGGTTAATCCCGAGGAATGCGTTTGTAAATGCCATACCTGCAATTGTAGAAGCGTTGTGCATCTTTTCACGGGCAAGAGGATTTTTGGCACCTTCATCATAGGATGCTTTCAGGTAATTAAATACCATCTCAATAGCGTGAATCGCAAGGGCATCTGTATAGTCAGAAGCAAGAATTGATACATATGCTTCATATGCGTGTGTTAATACATCCATTCCGGTAAATGCAGTAGAAGCTTTTGGTACAGACATAACAAACTCAGGGTCTACGATTGCAACATCCGGTGTTAATTCGTAATCAGCAAGAGGATATTTTTTATTTTCTTTCTTATCAGAAATAACGGCAAACGATGTTACTTCGGAACCGGTACCGGATGTTGTAGGAATTGCAACCAGTTTGGATTTTTTACCAAGTTCAGGGAACTTGTAAGCACGTTTTCTAATATCTAAGAACTTCAGGGACATGTTCTTGAAGTCTGCTTCCGGGTTTTCATAGAACAGCCACATACCTTTTGCTGCGTCGATGGCAGAACCACCACCAAGAGCAATGATTACATCCGGCTGGAATTTGTTCATAGAGTCAACACCCTTCATAATTGTTTCTAAGGATGGATCCGGCTCAACCTGATCAAAGATTTCACAGTGAACATATTCTTCCCTGTTTCTTAATTGATATAATACCTTATTTACATAGCCTAATTGTGTCATTGCAGGGTCTGTTACAATAAATGCTTTTGAAATACCATGCATTTTTGCAAGATAGCTGGTAGTACCTGCTTCAAAATAAATTTTATTAGGAACTTTAAACCATTGCATGTTTACTCTCCTCTTTGCCACACGTTTTACGTTTACAAGGTCTACTGCAGATACATTGTGAGTGGTAGAGTTTCCGCCATAAGAACCACAGCCAAGTGTCAGAGAAGGCATATTTGTATTATAAAGGTCACCAATTGCACCATGAGTAGATGGTGAATTAATCAGAATACGTCCTGTTTTCATTCTTTCTGAGAAGTCGTCAATAATTTTCTGGTCAGTAGAATGAAGTACAGAAGAGTGTCCCATACCACCATTACGGAGCATTGCTTCGCAAAGCTGTAAACCATCTTCTTCATCTTTTGCTTTAATAACAGCAAGTACCGGTGAAAGTTTTTCTTTTGATAATGGGTATTTTGGACCAACACCACCGATTTCCGTACAAAGAACTTTTGTATCAGCCGGAATCGTGAATCCTGCCAGATTTGCAATCCAAGCTGGGGATTTCCCGACAATTGCAGGATTAACGGCATTCTTTTCAGGATCAATGACAACAGGTTCCAATTTCTTGATTTCTTCTTTTGTTGCGAAGTAACATCCTGCTTTCTTCATCAGTTCCTTGACTTCATCATATACTTCTGCTTCAATGATAGCAGCCTGCTCAGAAGCACAAATCATACCGTTATCAAATGATTTTGAAAGAACTAAGTCATTGACAGCTCTTTTTAATACAGCTGTTTTTTCAATAAAGCAAGGTACGTTACCAGGTCCAACACCGAGTGCTGGTTTTCCACATGAATAAGCAGCCTTTACCATTCCAGGGCCGCCTGTTGCAAGAATCATGGAAACACCTGGGTGATTCATCAGAGTATTTGTCGCTTCAATTGATGGGTATTCAATCCACTGAACACAGTTTTTTGGAGCACCTGCTTTGACAGCAGCTTCATATACGGTTCTTGCTGCAGCTTTCGAGCATTCCTGTGCACTTGGATGGAAACCAAAAATAATTGGATTTCTTGTTTTAATACAGGAAATACTTTTATACATTGTGGTAGATGTTGGGTTGGTTACTGGGGTAACACCTGCTACAATACCAACTGGTTCTGCAACAAGCATGTAGTCTTCTTCATCATTGTCTTCAATAATCCCAACTGTTTTCTGGTATTTAATCGAGTGCCAGATATACTCCGTTGCAAAGATATTTT
Source organism: uncultured Lachnoclostridium sp. (assembly GCA_958425285.1). Taxonomy (GTDB): domain Bacteria; phylum Bacillota; class Clostridia; order Lachnospirales; family Lachnospiraceae; genus UBA933. The sequence goes on from CATZVV010000071.1 coordinate 2,903, forward strand.
TTGTAATTTTGTCTTCATAAATACCACGTCCTGTTTCCGTAACAGCTAATTTTGCAAGTTCCTGCTGTTTTGCAAGTCCTGCAAGAGCCATTTCGTGAACAATGTTATCGATTGTTTCCTGATCAAGTGCCATAAATTCTTTTAATGCCACCTGTGCATTTTTCACCAGGGCATCTACATGCTCCTGTGGTGTAGGTTGTTTCTTCTCAGCCATAAGAGAATCCTCCTTAAAAATTTTAGTGTTAAAGTTTTAACAATCTTTATTCATGTTCCTTGACTACACTATATCACATGAAATACAAGATGACAAGGACTTTTTGTAAAAAATGTTATACAAAAAGCATCAAAAAAGATTATCTTTCTTGTTGTTTCTGCACAAAGATTGTTAAGTAATTATCAAAGTATAGCTGTTTGCAGCATTGCGATAGAAGCGTATTCATGCTATTATTGTAATAATCATGCGTAAGAAAAAGAATATTAAAGGGAGGACTTGTCTTGCAGATGCAAAAAAACGGAAAAAGAGGACAAATTGGACAAATATTATCAGAAGTAAAAAAGGTGATTCGAGGAAAAGATGAAACGATTCAATTGGTAATGACTGCCATTTTAGCAAAAGGACATATTTTAATCGAAGATATACCGGGGGTAGGAAAAACGACATTGGCTATTGCTTTTTCAAAAGCAATGGAACTGACTGAACGAAGATTGCAGTTTACGCCTGACGTGTTGCCAAGTGATGTTGTTGGATTTAATATGATAGGCAGTGATGGACAGTTTCAATATAAGCCGGGTGCCATTGTATGTAATTTACTTTTGGCAGATGAGATTAACCGTACTTCAACGAAAACACAGTCAGCATTGCTTGAAGTAATGGAAGAGGGACAGGTTACGGTAGATGGTATTACACGTCAGTTGCCGAAGCCTTTCGTTGTTATTGCAACCCAGAATCCGGTTGGCTCAGCAGGTACACAGATGTTACCCGAATCACAGCTTGACCGATTTATGGTAAGACTCTCCATGGGGTATCCGACGATGGATGAGGAAATGCGGCTGGTTAAGGAAAGACAGCAGACAAACCCTGTAAAACTTGTCCGGGAGATTGTTTCGAAAGAGGATGTTATTTTCATGCAAAATGAAGTAAAGGAAGTTTATGTGCATGATGAAATTTTGTATTATATGGCAAAGATTATTGATGCGACCAGAAGCCACGCAATGATTACTCTTGGGGTCAGCCCAAGAGGGACACTTGCCTTTGCGGATATGGCTCGTTCTATGGCATATGTAAGCGGGCGTGATTATGTATTGCCAGAGGATGTACAGAAGGTAGCAAAAAGTGTTCTGGCTCACCGATTAGTATTAAACGGAAAAGCAAAAATGAGTCATGTAACGGATGTAGAAATAATTGACGAAATAGTATCCAAGGTTTCGGCGCCAAAGATAAAGTTTGGAGATTGATATGGGGATTGGTATTCTTATTTATCTGCTATTGGCAGGATTGATGGGATATATGGCATTGTTTTATCTGCAGTTTAGTACCATGCAGATTTTTGGAATTTTTTCGATTGTGCCCTTGTTAATACTTGCTGTTTTAATCAGTCTGCGGAAAAAAATCAATTGCTATCTGGAGGAATCAAAAGTTGTTTGTGAGATGAGTGAATTGGGAAAAAAGGCGAGTGTATCGGTTTCTCTTGTGATGGAAAATCAATCACGTTTTTTCCCTTTATCCAAAGCTATTGTTTTTCTTACGTTTAAAAATGAATTTTCGGGTGAAAAAGGACGTAAAAAAATAATGATGTCTGTGGATTCTATAACAAGGAAAACGAAGGAATGCTGTCTTCCCATAAAACATTGCGGAACGATTGAAGTGTCCATACAAAAGGTTAGAATCTATGACTATTTTGGCCTTTTCCGATTTACTGTTTTAAAATCAGGTAAAACAAGTAGTATAGCTGTTCTGCCTCCCTTACAGGAAGTATACATGGATGAGAGCATTCTGCTTGGTGAAGGAGATTATGACAGTGGGCGTTATTCTCCATATAAATCAGGAGATGATCCGTCTGAGGTATTTGCAATACGTGATTTTAAAGAAGGAGATAAACTGCAGCAAATACATTGGAAGCTTAGTATGAAGAAATCGAGCCTAATGGTAAAGGAGTATAGTTTCCCATTGGCTCAGTCCACTACGGTATTTGTTGATTTTTGTGTCAAAGGAAGTAATCGTTTAGACCAGATTGACCGATTGATTCAGGGGGTTTATTCTGTGTCAACCGCACTTCTTGATAAGCAGGTTCCACAGCGCTTCTATTGGTATGACACCCGGGTGGAACTGATGAAAACCTGCCTTGTTACAACAGAGGAAGAGTTGTTATGGGCGTTTCAGGAAATGTTTACCGCACATGTTACAGAGGATGAGGAGGAACTTGTGGCATCTTATATAAAATGGGGGCAGGGAAAACCTCATATGACGGGGCTATATTTGACTGCGACGGATGGAAAAGCAGCGGCAGGGGCTGATTTGAATGTTTCAAAATTATATATTGTTGATGTAAGTAGTGGGAGTCCGGGGGGTGGAAAAATTGGAGAATAGAAAGATTAGCCTTCTGGCAAAATTACTGAAAGTCTTTTCATTATATATCGGTGTTTGCTCAGGTTTATTATGTATGGTATTACGTCTTGATATTGTTTTTAGTGAACGGGCATTTCTTCTGATTCTTTTTCTTTTTGCATTTGCACTTTGGGGTATCTTTTCATTTCTTGATGAAATTCCATATGGAAGAAGTATGGTGTTTGGTGCAATGGGAGTTTTGGGTATTATATTTTTTCTGCGTTTTCGAAATATCATTATAAAGGGAATTGCAGTAATTATCAATAGCTTCTTAAAGCTTCTTATGTCCTATTACAATATGAAAATGGAGTTGCTGTCTTATCCTCAGGATATGCAGATGTATAGCAATCGTTATTGTACAACAATTGTTCTCTGTCTTCTCGGAATTATTTTGCTGGCTGTTGTCAGTATGAGCTTTTACCGCAAAAAAAGGTTGGGTATATATATTGGGTGTACGCTTCCTTTTGTTCTCCTTCCCGTTTTTGTAGGTCGTTTTGGTTTTTATAAGGAAATGCTTTTTTACGTCATGTCCTTAGCTGTTTTACTTGGATTTAGTATGAATAAGGAGGATGATTCTGAGTCCGGGCTTGTTCAGGCGAAGGTAACCGGATTGATTGTTGCAGGAGTCTTGCTTGCTGCAGGAATCACTTTTTTTATCTGCTCACCAAAGAAATATGAACATAAATATGAAAGTTTGTTAAAAATAAAACAAGAGATTTCCTCACTATCAGAGTGGTCGGGGGATGAACTGCTTGGCTGGTTTAAGTCAATGTTTAGTTCGGATGCGTTAGATTATGGGAAAGTGGGTAATAAGGAACGGATTGACTATACTGGTAAGAAGATTTTGACAATCCGTCCAAGTAAAGTGGAAGAGGGGTCTATTTATTTAAAAAGTTTTGTCGGAGATATTTATGAAAATAATGAATGGCATTTGCAAAATAAGCCTAAGCTGATTAGGGAAAAACAACGGGTAGAAAATCAGGTGGGTACTCAGATTGAAAAATGGGGTACAACTGTTACAAGAGAGTTGAGTGCAAGCAGGAACGATGAAGAAATCCAACAAAAGGGTCTAGGCAATATAAGTGTCCAAACTATGCGTATTCGAAATATTGCTATGGGTCGGGAAAATAAGGTAGTACCTTATTATATCAAGGAAAATTATGAGTATAATGATGCAGGAAAGATAGTTTTGGACACAGGAAGTCAATATAATTTAAGTTATTATTATGGAATAAAAGAGCGTTATCGTGAACTTATTTTAGAGGGAGATGAACTTCCTGTTTATAATTCGGAATATAGTTCTGCTTCGAGGATGAATCAGTTGAGCAGGAGACTGTATGAAGTAGCGCAAAGCTACTATGGTGTTTTGCCGGACGGGATGGATGAAATCCTTTTTGATTTTAGGGAATGGTGTAAAAGGAAAGAGATTAGCAAGACGTCTTCCGTTGAAGAAATTATTCAGGCGGTAGCCAGATATCTGATTTTGGATTCCGGATTGCAGTATACATTGGCACCTGGAAAGACTCCGGAGGGAATGGACAGTATTGATTACTTTTTAAATAAAAATAAAAAAGGATATTGTATTCAATTTGCCTCGTCGGCGGTTATGATGCTTCGATATTTGGGAGTACCTGCACGTTATGCAGAGGGAGTGTATGTGTCTCCGGATAAGGTAACAGAGTTTGCGGAGGAGGACAAAGGTTCCATTGAAATTCTCGATCGAGACGCTCATGCATGGGTTGAAGTCTATGTGCGAGGCTTTGGTTTTGTGCCGTTTGATTTTACTCCCGGAACAACGGATTCGGCAGAATTGGTAAGCATGGAATTTTCATCAGAGCATTCTCAAAAGACACAGAATGAAGATAATAGTCAATCGAATCAGACAGAACAGAACATGCCAAACGGACAGACGGAAGTGCCTGTTGATGAAGATGATGTTTCAGATGAGTCCTCGGAGCAGGTAGAAGAAGAGGAGATGGAGTTTGAGGACATTGAATCGAATAAGGAAGATGTGCAGGAGGAAGTAAATGCTACTCAGTCGGGAGGAGAAAGTTCTTCTTTTGTATTTGGCATTATTAAAGGATTATTAATTCTAATTGCCCTGGTAGTTCTTATGTATATACAATATATAATAAGAAATAGAAGATACCACGATAAATTAAGAATTCAAACTCCGAAAGGAACGGTTAAGATGTTGTACCGACATATTTTACCACTCCTAAGAAGCGCTGAATGTGAGTATTGTGGAGGCTCTCAGTCAGAATATATATGTAGGATTACAGAAAGAATTCAAACAGAACCGGAGAAAATTGAAGCATTTGTAAGTGTTTTATTAAAGGCAGAATATGCAAGGGAGCTTGGACCAGGAGAACTGTCTGCATTTAAGAAAAGCTGTGGAACCATTCACCGACTGTTATGGAGTGAGCTTGTATGGTATAGGAAACTCTATATGCGGTATATTTTCAATATATAAAAAGAAAATCGTTTGGCAGTCTGCACAATTTGTGGTACACTGTGAGACAAAGACGAGATGGAGGTCAGATGTATGAAAAAATTGAATCTTTATAATACGCTTACTAGGAAGATAGAAGAATTTAAGCCTCATTAAGAGGGAAAGTTGGCAATGTATACATGCGGACCTACTGTATATC
>CATZVV010000072.1 GCA_958425285.1 uncultured Lachnoclostridium sp.
CTGGCGAAAGGAGGTCTTTCGCCATGATAGAAAAAGAAAAATTTGAAAGACACTTAAGAGGTACAAGCCTCTCAGAAAACACGATTTCATCGTATATGTTTGCCATCAAACAGTACGGAGAACAGTACGATGATGTCACCCAGAAAAAGCTGCGGGAGTACAAGGTATGGCTGATCGAGAATTACAAGCCCAAAACGGTCAATCTCAGACTTCGAGCTATCAACTGTTACTTGGAATGCATCGGCAAGGAAAATTGGAAACAGCCCTTTGTCCGTGTGCAACAGAAAACATTTTTGGAAAATGTGATCAGCGAAGCGGATTATAAATATTTCAAATCTTGCTTAAAAAATGATGATGAAATGTTCTGGTATTTTGTGATTCGTTTCCTTGCTGCCACCGGAGCCAGAGTCAGCGAATTGATACAAATCAAAGCTGAACACGTTAAGCTTGGGCATCTTGATTTATATTCCAAAGGTGGGAAATTACGCAGGATTTACATTCCAAAAGAACTACAAAGTGAAGCCCTTTCTTGGTTGGCTGAAAAACAGCAAGAAAGCGGCTTCATTTTTTTGAACAAGTATGGAGACCGTATTACCACCCGTGGCATCTCTGGTCAGTTGAAAAAGCTGGCAACAAAATATGGTATCAATACAGCAGTAGTGTATCCACACTCCTTCCGCCACAGGTTCGCCAAAAGCTTTCTGGAGCGATGCAATGACATTGCGTTCCTGGCTGACCTTATGGGGCATGAAAGTATCGAAACCACTCGTATCTACCTCAGAAAAACAGCTACAGAACAGCGAGAAATCGTTGATACAATCGTAGATTGGTAAAAAGCAAGGCATACACTTCGGTCGTTGAAGTGTATGCCTAATTTTATAGAATATCGCAGGATTCAATTACGAAATATGCCATCTGGACAATTCTCTTTTGTTCTTCTACAGGAGGAAGTGGAACAAGATAATTGGAAATGAAATCTTTCCCGATACGCTGTTGTCCTGCCGTTCCACTAAAGTTTTTCATTCCATCTTGAATAAAGGCGTGGGTTTTACAGAGTAACAAAAGGTACGGCATATACAATGTTTTTGTGTAGTCACGAAGCACATGAAGCTCAGTTGTTCCGGCACCATATCCATTAGGAAGATCGTGAATCACAGCAGATTTTCTATTCTGAAAACACGGAGTTATTTTTGCAATGACAACATCATTGTTGGCAAAATGTGTAAATCCGGATTTTACATTCTTCCACAACTTTTCCTCAAAGGCGTGGTCGTTGTTAAAGCCATCTTGTAAAAGCGGCATTGGCATAAATCCAACTAAGGTGTCATCAGAAACAGCATTTCTTGGATTGACTGCAAGCAGGGAACCCATTCTAATCCACGCCCAGCTATCTGGAATATCGAACGGTATCTCGTCATCGATACAGCGCTCGATTCCATCCAACTTCTCATAATGAGAACTTTACAAAGTGTCGAGTTTAGGCAGTACCTGATTTATGGCAGTAACAATCCTGTGTTGTTCTTGAATCGGTGGAACTGGAATCCAATAGCTTCGCAGATAGCTTAATGATACAAATGACTGTACACCTCCAGAAGCAAATTTCTTCATAGTATCTTGCGACAAATAAAGGAACCAGTATACATATTCCATATCTAATCCATTGGAAATTTTCTTGAACAGAGCCATGTTTTTGATACTAAATTCAACATTCCCATTGTACAGTACCGGATTGCCGATGCTTCCTATCATGGCATACATTATATCTCCGGCATCAACCTTTGAACGTTGAGAAATTGCAAGATGATCTTCTTTGCTTATAAATTTGGCAGTTGAAAAATCAATTTCTCCATTGCATAGATTTTTGCTTGTTACAAGGGGGATACCTTCTGGAACATACTTAGGTGTGTCATGTGTCCCGTCTCGAACATCCAGACAACTACCCATCTTTGCCCAACACCATGTTTCTGGTATTTCAAAAGGAATTTCATCATCAATGCAAACTTCATCAGAACCTCGCTTTTCATAATGAGAATTATCCCTTCTGAAAATAACAGATTCGTGCTTATCCTTTTTAATTTTCCCTTCCTTAAGCAATTTTGCCTTCTCAGCACGAATATGCTCCAGAAGGACTGATGCCGGTTCATCGGCGGGATCTTGCGGAACAAGTTTACCTTGGACTGCTTCCTGCAAAATAGATTTTTTCAGAAGTTCTGGAAACTCCTGATTCAATTCTGCCGCTCGAACATACACTTTGGCGTAACTATTTGTAAGTGGTATCACCTCACTTAACTTTTCGACAATTCTCTTTTGCTCAGAGAGCGGAGGGAGAGGTACAAGTAATCCAGTCATTGTTTCTGTGCCAACTCTGGGCATTTTTACACCGTAAGTAACAGAGTTTATGACCACATCTACATATGGAGATTTTAAGAAAGCAACAATGTATTCTGGATTAATTTTACCAAACACCTTAAATGGAACAATTTCAGGTGTGCAAATACCACAGTCTGGTGCAACAAGAATCTTCAGCAAATAAGGGCGTAATTTGCTGTAAAGAATATCTCCACTATCAAAAAAGGTTTTGTCGCCGACTGCTTTGCGTTCGCCAACAGTTTTGCGTTCTAAAAGTCTACCGCCCTTTTCAATATCTTCGAGATCAAGCCCCCACATCTGAGGATCAGCATTTTTCGCATTAATTTTTTGTTTTGTGTGCGAGTAAGTGGAAATCATACCAAGCCTTGCCCACTCCCAGCTATCCGGTATATCAAACGGCACCTCATCCGCGATGCACACAGGCTCATTTTTCCCAACTTTCTCATAAGGCAAATTATCGGCACCACGGAAAATGTAAGACGGATTTTTCTCTTTCTTAATTTTTCCTTCTTTGATAAGCTGTTCTTTTTCTTTTCGTATTCTCTCAAGCAATACAGAAGCTGGTTCATCGTTTGGGTCTTGCGGAACAAGTTTCCCCTGAACAGCCATCTGTAATATTGAATTCTTCAGCTGTTGACCAGTCATTATTCTTCCTCCAAATCAATTCCCAATATTTCTGTAATCTGCGCTAGGATACGGTCAATATCTGCATTTAGACTTGCACGCTTCTCCTGATACTGCTGAATCAGTTCCTTAGGCGGCAGAATTTCTTCTTCCTCGTGAGGATAACCGCAGAGATCAATATTGTAGTTTCTTGCAGCAATTTCTTCTGCTGTAAATTTCTTTGCTTTATCGAAACCATCTACGGTAATTTCTTCTCTGTTATTCCACCAATCCATAGCAGGCGCAAAGTGCTTAAGTTCCATCGGTTTGGTCTTGGAGAAGTTCTTATAACCCTCCGGCATATCCAAACGATAAAACCATGTTTCCTCTGTCGGCTTTGTATGATCAAAGAACAGAATATTCGTGGTGATAGACGTATACGGTGCAAATACACTATGTGGCATACGGATTACGGTATGCAGATTGAACTCAGAAAACAGCTTCTTTTTGATGGCAACCTTGGCATTATCAGTGCCAAACAGGAAACCGTCCGGCAGAATAACCGCTGCACGACCGTTCTTTTTCAGGCGATACATAATAACAGACATAAACAGATCAGCGGTTTCGCTGCTTGCCAAATCTGCCGGAAAGTGGTTCTTTACTTCGGTCTTCTCATTACCGCCGTAAGGGGGATTCATCAAAATAACATCAAACTGGTCATCCATCGTGTAGTCCAAAACGTCCTTAAGCAGAGAGTTGTCGTGGTAAATTTTCGGTACATCAATACCATGCAACAACATATTTGTAATGCACAGCATATAAGGAAACTGTTTCTTCTCAATACCGTAAATAGATCTATCATAAGCAGCCTGATCTTCCGTGGTTTCGATTTTAGTCTCCAGCTCCTTCAGCCAGCTTGTAAGAAAGCCACCAGTACCGCAGGCAAAGTCCGCAACCTGTTCGCCAATCTGTGGATTGATCATCTTTGCCATAAAGTCCGTCACAGCACGAGGTGTGTAGAACTCACCGGAAGAACCTGCACTCTGCAACTCCTTCAATATTGTCTCATAAATTTCACCGAAGGCATGACTTTCCTCATAGTCTCCAAAATCAAGGCCATCAATGACATTGATTACTTGTCGCAGCAGCACACCATCTTTCATATATTGATTGGCATCAGCAAAAGTGGTCTGCACGATAGCCTTTTTGATAGGAGTGGATACATCAACAGGGAGCTTTTTCAGTGTCGGGAACAATGTATTGTTCACAAAATTCAACAGCTTGTCACCTGTCAAAGCAGTACCGGTATGATCGTCAACAGCCCAATTTCGCCAACGACATTCTTCCGGAATGATGGAAACATATTCCTCATCGTCCCATTCCCAATCCTGCTCTTTTGCATCATATACTTTCAAAAAGAGCATCCATGCAATCTGCTCAATACGCTGGGCATCACCGTTGATACCCGCATCATTGCGCATGATGTCACGAAGTCTTTTTACAAATCCTGATAAATTACTCATAGTTTATACCGCCTCTTCTGCATAAATCGCTTCTTCAAGTTCTCGAACCGCTTGTTTATAGCCATCCTTACCGCCAAAATATTCTGCTATCTTTGCAGGTTTTCCAAGTTTCAGGAACGGATCAAGTTTCAAAATTTCTGTTTTTTCAATTTCATAGATGCCGGTGTTCATGTACTTGTCAAGAAGTGCTTCCAGTACTTCTCTTGCTACACCGCTGTACTTGCTGAGAAAATCACGCTTTTTCACATTATTAGCTCTCTCTTTACGAGTCAACGGCTTCTTGTCAAAAGCCACATGACAGATAAAGTCAAAGTCATCCACATCAGCCATATTCTGATCTGCCTTCATCAATTCAAGGTCGATGCCACGTTCCAGAAGCATTTCTCTGATTTTCTCTTTCTTTTCTTCTTTCGACCACTGGCGGATAAAATTATCCAAGGATGCATATTCGCCACGAATATTTTCCTTAGTGTAATCCACAATGCTTTCCTGACGGAGCAGCTTGCCGTTGGCATCGTATACAGATACAGATTTATAGATAATCTCTACCTTACATCCATCACGATTGACAATAGGTTTTGGATTTTTTGTCCCAGGCGGGTCAATAGGCTCGGGCGGAGTGGACTCTCCAGAGCCTGTAGGTGTTGTATGTTCACCTGGAGTAAATCCAGGATCAATTTCAACTGGTCCGTCCCAATCAGGATCAGCAAACAGCCGGGTTACATTTCGAAAATCCATAACCACAAAATGTGTCTTTCCTTCTTTTTCACGCAGTCTGGTGCCACGACCGATAATCTGCTTAAACTCCGTCATTGATCCAATCATTTCATCCAGAACAATCAGCTTTGTCATTTTACAGTCTGCACCGGTAGATAACAACTTGGATGTGGTCGCAATAACTGGATATGGTGAAGAAACAGAAATAAAATAATCCAATTTCTTTTTTCCATAATCATCACTGCCAGTAATGCGCACAACATAATCCGGATTTTGTTTAACCATATCGGAATTTAGATTCACCAACTCCTGGCGCATACGTTCCGCAGCATCTTCTGTAGCACAGAATACGATAGTCTTAGCCATTCTGTCTGTACTTTTCAGATATCTGGTAATTTCAGATGCGACCTGATGAATGCGGTCTTCAATAATTATATTGTAATCGTAATCGCTATTGGTGTAGATGCGATCCTCTATTTCGTTGCCATAAATATCTCTTTGTCCCTTACGAGGACGCCAACCGTCACCGATATCTGTCATAATATTGATAACTTTAAACGGTGCAAGGAAACCATCTTCGATGCCTTCCTTCAGACTGTACATATAAACAGGCTCACCGAAGTAACTCAAGTTAGAAATATACTTGGTTTCTTTCGGGGTTGCAGTCATGCCGATCTGAGTAGCCGACCTAAAATATTCTAAAATCCTACGCCAGCGACTTTCCTCTTTGGCAGATCCTCGGTGACACTCATCTACGATAATGAGGTCAAAAAAATCTGGCGTGAAAAGTTCGCTGAAATGCTCTTTATCATCGTCACCAACCAGCTGCTGATACAGGGAGAAATATACCTCATGGGAAGTAATAGTACTCTTATCATCTTTGGCAACATTGATTTTATGGATAACTTTCTCCAGAGGAGCGAAATCCTGCTGAATAGACTGATCTACAAGAATATTGCGGTCGGCAAGATAGAGAATCTTTCGTTTCAAACCGCTCTGGAGCATACGGTAAACAATTTGAAAAGCAGTATAGGTTTTGCCAGTACCAGTAGCCATAACTAGCAGCAAACGGTTCTGGCCTCTTGCGATAGCATCCGCAGTTCTATTGATTGCAATTCGCTGATAATACCGAGGCGGATATGTATTCTGACTACTGTAATAAGGCTGATCAATTACCACTTCTTGCGCCAGTGTCAATCCAGACTCCTGCTTAAATCGAGCGATAAGCTCTACTTCAGATGGGAACTCATCTAAGCCAAACTGACGCTCCTTGCCAGTGAGAAAATCATGCTCTGCAAAACCGTCACCGTTAGAACTATAGGCAAACGGAAGATCAAGCATCTGAGCATAGGTCATAGCCTGCTGTAAGCCATGTGAAATACTGTGCTTGTTATCTTTTGCCTCTATAATGGCAATCGGATTATTGGCATTCAGGTACAGAATATAATCCGCACGTTTCGGTTTTTCACGAAACACAAAGTTACCCTTCAGATTGATTTTTCCATCAGTAACCTGTGTTTCCATGGTAATCTTTCCCCTATCCCATTTAGATGTAATCGCTGGGGTGATGTATTGCAATTTAATATCTTCTTCAGACATTGCTTCTTTCGATAAAATCGTACTCATTTGCATATCCTCCTTTCACGCAGCCATACATGAAAGCTTCTCATAATCCAAAATTATCGGAACTAACACTCCAAAAAAATTTATCTCTTCCAAAGTGTCAAACTGACACTTTGGAACCAACTTTTGATACTTTGAAAATTATCTTACTTCATATGGGATTCTGAAATAATCCAAATACGCCTTATATCGATCCTGTGCGGTCAGGCAGGTATCTGTCAGATAGCCTTTTTCATTGTCCCACTCCTTCAATCCTCTATAGTAGAACATCTTCAGATTATCCTCAATAATAAATGGAACAATATTATATTTCAAACATTCTTTGAACATAATCAGCCTGCCCACACGACCGTTACCATCCTGAAACGGATGGATTCGCTCAAACCTTACATGGAAATCCAGAATATCCTCAAAGGTCTTTTCTTCTTTTGCATTGTACTCTGTCAGCAATGTTTTCATCTTACCGGCAACTTCTTCTGGTAGAGCAGTATCCATGCCGCCCACCTCATTGGGCAATTTCTTATAATCCCCCACTGCAAACCAGTCTTTTCTGGAATCGCTGGTTCCGCTTTTCAAAGTCAGATGAAGCTCTTTAATAAACTTCTCAGTCAAAGCAGATTTTGCATGGTCGATAATCATATCAATACATCGAAAATGATTTGACGTTTCAATCACATCATCTACATTAAGAACTTCATTCTCTATGCCGATGGTATTGGTCTCGAAAATATATCTGGTCTGATCATGGGTCAGACGACTTCCCTCAATATGGTTTGAGTTATACGTTAAATCAATTTGTGTTTTATGATAAATACCGCCGGAATATTTACTTGCTTTTTGTTCCTGCAAGATATCCAGCAGTGTAAGTGGACGTTCTTTCTTTTTATTGGAACGCTCTGGTTTTTCGGCGTTCTCCGGAATATTCCAGGTCTTTCCGGTAAGAAAAGCGCCCTGCACACGCCCATGAGCACAGTAATTTCTCACACTGCGTTCCGATATACTCCATTTTTTTGCTATTTCAGCAACTGAAAGGTATCGCATCTGCTTTCCTCCGCTATCAATCGAATCCAATACTATACGAATCTACACTATAGTATATCACATTACCGGCAACAAATCCAATATCTCTTTCGTTTATTAATATGTTTTTGCCGATTTCAGAAGTTTCAATTATCAAAACATATCACGGCTTATTTTGCCAGCGTCCTATTATTCACGTATTTATTGATGACGTATAATTAATTTCGCAAAATCAATTTCATAAAAATAGACATGGTCTAT
>CATZVV010000073.1 GCA_958425285.1 uncultured Lachnoclostridium sp.
AAGATATACTCTTTAAACTGTTCCTTTAATGATTTAAAAATCGCCTTACATTCTTTTTTCAAAGATTCTTCATTTTTATTTACTTCAATGGATAAATGAATTTCACAAGGATATTGTATCACTGTAATACAAATATCGGGATTGTCTTTTTGAATTTGTAATACTTCTTTGCGTATTTTTTCCTCAGAAGCACCAATCATTTTAATAACTTTTTTTTCTGCCATGTAATCTAAGCCTGCCTTTCCTCTTTCATTACTTCTCTGTTTTTCCAGATATAATCAACAAGTGATAGGATGGTAAATATGAGTGCGGAATAAACAAAAATCCATTCAATCACTGTAATCACTGTATTTTTAAAATTAAAAATAAGCAATACGGACATAATCATTTGTGTTGCTGTTTTAATTTTGCCCCATTTACTTGCTGCAATTACAACACCTTTTTCAGCGGCTACCAGACGGAAACCGCTAATAATAAATTCACGGCTGATGATAATGATAGCAACCCAGACAGGCATTGGGCAGTCTTCCATAGCAACAAAACAAACTAAAGAAGCACATACAAGCAATTTATCTGCAAGTGGATCCATAAATTTTCCAAAATTTGTAACAAGATTATATTTTCTTGCCAGATAACCATCAAAAAAATCAGTAATACACGCGGCAATAAAAATACCCCCGGCAATATAATTGGAATATGGCACTCGATTGCACATCATAAAAACTACAACTAAAGGAATCATACAAACCCTTAATATAGTTAACCGGTTTGGTACATTCATCTATTCCACCTCCTGCGTCAGACAACCAACCAAATCATAGCCTTTTGCATCTGTGACCTGTACTTTGGCAAATGTACCGGACATCATTTCGAATGGTGCTTCAAAAAAAATACATCCATCTACATTCGGTGCATCCATATAAGTACGTCCGACATAAATTCCTTCTTCCGGAATCATTCCTTCTACAAGAACGTTAACAGAATGCCCAATGCTTCACTGTGAGTAAAGGCAAGTCTTTGTTGAGCCTCCATAATTTCATCCCGCCTTTGCTCCCGTACCTTTTCGGGTAATTGCCCCTCAAATGAGGCAGCGGGTGTGCCTTCTTCTTCAGAATATGGAAATACACCAAGACGTTCAAATTTCATATTACTTACAAATTCAACCAGTTCCCGATGCATTTCTTCAGTTTCTGTTGGGAAGCCACTAATGAGGGTTGTGCGGATTGTAATATCCGGTATTTCCTGACGGAGTTTAGAAATAATACCTATTAATTCCTGCTTATTGGTTCTGCGTCCCATTTTTCTTAGAATTTCATTGTTACAGTGTTGAATCGGCATGTCAATGTAATGACAAATCTTATTTTCATCGCGAATTACCTGAATCAATTCTTCTGTAATTTCCTCTGGATAACAATAGAGCAAACGTATCCATTGAATTCCATTTATTTTACATAGCTTTCTTAATAATTCAGGTAATGTTTTCTTTCCATATAAATCTTTTCCGTATAAAGTTGTTTCCTGCGCAACCAGATTCAGTTCAACAACGCCCTTTTCTGCCAAAAGAGCAGCTTCTTCAAGCAGTTCCTCCATTGGTACACTTCGAAAATGACCTCTTAAAGATGGAATAATGCAATAGCTGCAATGCTTGTCACAGCCTTCTGCTATTTTTAAATAGGAAGTATATCCTCCGGTTGTATTAACACGTTTCACGAGTCCCTTCGGTAAATATTCCAGTTGCTGAAGAGATTCCTCTTTTTGCCCCTGAATCACATTGTGTATCACTTTTGCAATCTGATCGAATGCGGTAGTTCCTATAATACCATCCACTTCCGGCAAATCTTCCTTTATTTCATCATGGTATCTTTGAGCAAGACAACCTGCTGCAATTAGGGCTTTACAGACACCTTCCGTCTTCTGACGCCCCATTTCGATAATCGTTTCAATGCTCTCTTCCTTTGCATCATGTATAAAACAGCAGGTATTCACTACGATAACTTCTGCCTGACTTTCATCATCAGTTAGTTCAAAACCTTCCTGATATAATAATGATAGCATTTTTTCACTATCCACAAGATTTTTATCACATCCGAGTGAAACAAAAAATATTTTCATGTATCAGCCGTTCCTTTATTCATCTTTTTCTAGTATTGTAACAGTTTTCCGACAAAATGAAAATAGTTTTTTATATTTTTGTCTGAAATACTACTTCACAACAATCTGGTAATGTGTTATATTTTTCATTACACCATATAACAAGAAGGAGAAAATGAATGAAAAATATAAAACGGAAGTGTTTATTAGGAGTTCTGGTTTTAGTCATAGGCTTTTTATATTATTATATCAAATTACCTGCGCTAAACATACATTCTACCGGTTTCTGGGGATTTGTCATTGTGCTGAGCCTGATTACTTTTGCTGTATTTGGTATTTCGGCATTTCAGGTAGGACAAAGAGGTAGTATTTCTTTTGACCGTTACAGGCTGCAGGGAGTTCGAAAAATACTTACTGCTGTATTTGGCACGGTAACATTAACTCTCCTTTTAATTTACTTGATTGGCTCTCTTCTGTCTTCTGAAATCATAAATGCAAAAAAGTATCATGATTTAATTCAAATTGAAAATGGGGACTTCACGGAAGATATTGAACAAATTTCATATAATGAAATTCCGCTGCTGGATAAAGACTCCGCGGAAATTATCGGGAACCGTAAGATGGGAACGATGGTAGAGTATATTTCCCAGTTTGAAGTGGCTTCTAATTATACACAGATTAATTATCAAAATAAACCCGTACGTGTCACTCCTCTGAAATACGGTAATTGGCTAAAGTGGTTTACTAACCATTCAGATGGCATTCCTGCATATATCCAAATTGATATGGCAACCCAGAATGCAGAATGCATAAAATTATCACAAGGAATGAAGTATACAGAGTCGGATCACTTTCAACGAAATATTCATCGTTTCCTCCGATTCCGTTATCCAACATACATTTTCGATACTTTGAATTTTGAAATTGATGAAGCTGGCAATCCAGTTTACATTTGTCCTGTGAAAGATTATACAATTGGTCTGTTCGGAGGTGAAACGATTTCAAAGGTTGTAATTGTAAATGCCGTAACCGGAGAACATCAGCTTTATGATGTAGAACAGGTTCCGGAATGGGTAGACCGGGTATATTCTGCAGATTTACTTGTATCCTATTATGATTATTATGGAACATTAAAACATGGTTATTGGAATTCAGTACTGAGTCAGAAAGATTGCTTGAAAACAACCGAGGGCTATAATTATATTGCATTAGATAATGATGTATGGGTATATACAGGTGTAACAAGTGTCGGAAAAGATCAATCGAATGTCGGCTTCGTTTTAATGAATCAAAGAACGGGGCAAACAAAATATTATACCGTTTCCGGTGCAGAAGAACATTCTGCTATGAGTTCTGCTGAAGGTAAGGTACAGCACTTGAATTATAAGGCCACATTTCCGTTACTTTTAAATATTGCAGGAAATCCAACCTATTTCATCTGCCTGAAAGACAGTGCGGGACTTGTTAAGCAGTATGCGATGGTAAATATTGAGAAATATACAATTGTTTCGATTGGTTCTACTGTAACAGAATGTGAAAAAGATTATATTAAACAGCTGAAGGAAAATCTGATGACAGAGGATGAAATATCCGAAGAAGGAAAAAGTATTTCAGGAAAAATCATACGTATGACAGAGGCTGTTATAGAAGGCAATTCACACTTTTATTTCCTCATTGAAAATAACGATTTGATTTTTGATGTTTCTGTCGCTGATCATCTGGATATTATTCGTTATCAAACCGGTGATAATATATCCTTTCAGTATGTAACAGAATCAGAAAATAATCGTGTAACACAGATTTTAAGATAAAATATTGTATTTACAAAAAACTCTCTTCAACCAGCCTGAAAAAAGATTCTGGCTTATAATTGAAGAGGGTTTTTTGTTTGCTTTATTCAAACTACTATTAGAATTTCTTGATTACCACTTTTTTCCCTTTTAATTGTGTCTTACACGTTTTATAAATGGTGGACGGTACTTTTATTTTCTTAACTTTTTTCAACTTCTTCAATATTGTTTTATCAATTGAAGCAATCTGATAGGTGACACCTTTGTATTTTACTTTCTTTGGTATTACAATTGATTTTTTATTCTTGCTTTTTATTGCTGTCAACTTAACCTTTTTCTTTCCTTTTGTGTCAGATGTGATTTTATATTGGAAAATTCCTTTTTTAAAAACCTTCCCTTTGTTTGATGTCTTTTTAACCTCTGTCGGAGCCGATGATTGCGCCGGTGTATTTGTATTTGTTGGAACTGGTGTAATGGTATTGGCTGGCTGTGTTGGAACAGGACTGTTTACTGGCGGAGTAGATGTCGGCGCAGCCTCACTTGGTTCTGGTGGCAATTGTGTATAATCAGGTATCATTTTTGTTACAATTGCTTCTGCCCAACGACGTCCATGTTCTTTTAAGCCTTCTTCGTTAAAATGCAGATTATCTTCTGTTCGACGGTATCCTGTCAGCATATCATCTGTAAGTGGACCGAGGAAAATATCTTCTTCATTGCAAACGGCTTTCTGTCCATCCAAAACCTCTGTATTTGCTGCAATTGAAGTCCAAGGATTATATGCTGCATTTGCTACCATCCAAAATAAATCATATCCTGCGTCTTCTCTCGTTTTTTCAATCAATTGCATGAGCGATTGTGCATAGACATCTTTTTTTGTACCAATGCCAGAATCCCCTTCCCCCTGATGGAATAGAAAAGATCTATAGCCATATGGTTTTAAAGATTGAATCGCTTCTAAAATTGCATCATAATGCTTTTCCATTAATTCTGCTACGGTGGAACCACCAAAACCTGTTGTTATAAATCCAATGGGAACATTCAACTGGGAATATAATTCATCTCCTGCACTTGGCCATGGAGACCCATATCCATTACCTGCAGAAAAACCACTAACACAAGGTTGTGGATCTTCGCAGTGCACCCATGTACCTGCTTTTGAATCATAGGCAGAAATCATATCTTCCTGCGCAGTTGTTTTTGTTCCTCCAAAACTACAGGAATTGGACTGTCCCCCAGTAATGAAAACCTCACCAACACCAATTTTTTCAATTGTTACATAAGTTTCCTCTTCATTTGTCTGAGGATTTATCGCCTGAACATCCATTCGATACCATCCCCCAGCAGGAACATTCAGTATTGCTCCTTCGTAAATCGCAGCATCATCCGATGTTGCGGTTAAGCTGATTTCTGTTGATACGACCTCGTTGTTTTCATTCCACAGAATAGCTGTAACTTTCTTATCTGCTTCATATTTCACACGTACAAGCATGTTTGCCCGATTTTTCTCATTTCTCTGATATACAGCACGCTCTGTTGGTACAATGACATTTAACTGTCCTGCTGCCGCTGCCGTCTCACTTCCCAGTGCAGAGAAACCAAACAGGCACGCACATGCAAAAATAAATGCTAATAATTTCTTCATAACCTTCTCCTTTTGTCTAAATAAATTAAAATTTGTTACTGAATGTTCTGTTTGTTGCCTTTTAAAATACTCCGTGCTACGCTAATTCCGTTTGCAGATGCTTGCTGCAGCCCTCTTGTTACACTTGCACCATCGCCAATTGCACGCAATCCCGGAAGACTTGTTTCAAAGTCTTTATTAATTCGCACTTTATTTGAGTAGAATTTAACCTCAACCCCATAAAGTAATGTTTCATCACTGGCGATTCCCGGAGTGATTTTATCTAATGCTAAAATCATTTCTTCAATATCAACCATAATACGATGAGGAAATACAAGAGATAAATCTCCAGGTACTGCATCTTTCAAGGTTGGAATCAGATTGTTTCGGCAAAGACGTTCTGCTGTCGTGCGGCGTCCTCTTTGGAAATCTCCGAATCTCTGTACCATAATTTTCCCATCACAAAGCATATTACTTAACTGGGCAATATGCTTTCCATATTCGATAGGTGATTTGAATGGTTCTGTGAAATTCTTAGATACTAACAAGGCAAAATTTGTATTTGTTGTTTTATATTCTTTAGACTTATAAGCATGCCCGTTTACAACTGCCAATCCATCCTCATAATATTCTGTTGCTACTTCTCCGGACGGATTAGTACAAAAGGTTCTTACTTTGTCATCAAACGTAGGAGTATAATAAACAAGTTTTGCTTCATATAAATTTTTGTTCAGCAGCTCCATAATTTCATCCCGAACTTCAACCCGAACACCAACATCCACAGTTCCATTTTGAGTATCAATATTATGAGCCTTGCAAATATGACTGAACCACTCTGCTCCTTCTCTGCCGACAGCTGAAACAATTTCCTCTGAATAATAGGTTTCACCGCTATGAACACGTACTCCAACGGCTTCACCATTTTCAATAATAAGATCGTCTACCATAGTCTGAAACTGAATTTCAACACCTGCCTCTTGCAGATGTTTTTGAAGCCGTGCATATATTTTATAGCCTTCTTCTGTTCCAAGATGGCGTATCGGGCATTCGATTAACTTTAAGTTAGCATCAATTGCCCGACGTCTTATCTCGCGAATTTCTTTTTCTTTATCAATACCGTAAACACTTGTATCGGCACCAAATTTAAGATAAATCTGATCCGATTCTTCAATCAAAGCTTTCGCTTCATCATATCCTAAAATCTCCGGTAAGTTTCCCCCTACATCAGGGGAAAGAGACAGTTTCCCGTCTGAAAAGGCACCTGCACCGGCGAAGCCTGTTGTAATTGAGCAGGGATTACATCCAACACAAACCTTTGTTTTTCGTTTCGGACATGTTCTTTTTTCAATACTTCGTCCCTTTTCTATCATCAATACTTTTAAATCCGGATTTTCTTGCATCAGTTCATAAGCGCAAAATGCACCGGAAGGTCCTGCTCCAATAATAATCACATCATAATCTTTACGCAATTAATTCATTCCTTTCGCTTCTACACAGTTGTTCATAAGCATAGCAATTGTCATTGGTCCAACTCCGCCTGGCACAGGGGTAATTGCGGAAGCTACTGGTTCTACGCTTTCAAAATCTACATCACCGCATAGTTTATTATTTTTTCCCCTATGTATTCCGACATCAATCACAACGGCACCCTCTTTTACATATTCTGCAGAAATAAATTTTGGCTTTCCAATTGCAACAATGAGAATATCAGCCCTTCTTGTTACCTCTTTTAAGTTCTTTGTCCTTGAATGACAAATCGTTACGGTTGCATTTTCACGGAGCATCAGAAGTGCCATCGGTTTTCCAACAATGTTACTGCGTCCGACAATAACACATTCTTTTCCCTCAATTTCAATTTCAGAGCGCTTTAGAAGCTGAATAACACCTGCAGGTGTACAGGAAACAAAGCCTTTTTGACCAATGCTTAGGGCACCTACACTTTGCGGATGAAAACCATCCACATCCTTTGCCGGTGAAATGGATTGGATAATCAAATCTTCGTTAATATGATCTGGTAAGGGAAGCTGAACAAGTATCCCATGAACATCTTTCCTGTTATTTAATTTCTGAACAAGCTGTAAAAGTTCTGATTCAGATGTTTCCTCTGGAAGTTCATATGCCAGAGAACGAATTCCAATATATTCACATGCCTTTTTTTTATTTCCAACATACACGGTAGATGCCGGGTCATTTCCAACTTGTATAACAGCAAGAGTAATATCCAACCCTTCCTGTGCTACTTTTTCTTTTAATTCATCTTTTACCTGAGCAGAAATCATTTTTCCATCAATAAGTTTTGCCATTTTTTCCTCCGTTCTAAAACATTTATATTTATAGTTCCATCTGAATTTAAGATTCTTCTACAATCTGATCCCGCAAAGACTGCATATGGTGATCGGTCCGATTAATCACATCAGCACATGCCCGTAGTTCATATACAATACTTTCTGCATCTGAAATATTTTTTTTGTATTTCAACTGATGTTCAAGACTTGCCCAGAAATTCATTGCAATTGTACGAATTTGGACTTCTACTCTTAG
>CATZVV010000074.1 GCA_958425285.1 uncultured Lachnoclostridium sp.
ACAATCCCCATATACGCTGGCAGGAGCACTACACACGCCAGTCCTGCTCCTAAGAGCGATGCTCCAGCAAACTGTATTCCTCGTTTTAAGAATGCCAGGTAAGAAGAATGCGTTTGAAATAAAAACCAAATAACGGCAAATAAACAGACCATGAAACCAATATAAAAGCTACACCATAAGGACAATGCAAGAGCCAGTGTATAGAGTTTCCATTTTCCTTGTTGGATCAATTTCTCAAGCCCCATCAGTAAAATAGGAAGCAGCATGATGCTGTCCAGCCACATAATGTTATATCCATAGCCAATCATGAATGTTGACAGTGCATATCCAAAGGCAAACGGCAGAATACTTACTCTTCTCTTGGCAACTTTCCACTCCAAATAGTACGCGAAAGTTCCAGCTGCAAGTGCAGTTTTCAGCATAATAAGCATATCCATAGCAGCATCCATCTCTCCAGATGGAAATAGCAAAATCAGCAGATTCAAAGGCGAGGAAAGATAATAAGTCCACAATGCATAAAAATTAAACCCAAGCCCTCCTCCCGCAGAATAAAATATTCCATCTCCGTTTAAAATCCTGTCACGATACTGTCCAAACAAAGGATAGTACTGGTGGATAGCATCATTCATGAGTAAGGAACTGTCACCAAATGGCGCATATCCCCTGGCCATCGCAATTATGAGCAATACGGTGCTTACGCCAAAAAAAGCCATCAGACTAACTTTATGTTCACTGATCCAATCCCTGAATTTTATCTTAAAACTCGTTTTATCTTTTGACTCCATTTCAAATTTCCTCACTCATTGTATTTTTCTTTTTTTACCAAACTAGCCCTAAATACCACATGTCCGTCTATCTTTTTTGAATCAATTGTTCCTATTTCACTGTAACGGCTATCCATAGATACTTCCCGGTTATCACCTAGGACAAAATACTGTTCTTTTGGTACAATCACTGGATATACATTATCACCAATCTGGAATGTCTTCTCCTTACAGTAGGGTTCCTCCAACGGGTGTCCGTTGATATACAAAATTCCCGTATTACTATCTATGAAAATTTCATCTCCTGGCATTCCGATTACCCTTTTTACCATTTCATTTTCATAACCTTTTCCTGTTCGGCAGATTACAATATCACCTCTGGCTGGCTGATAAAAAAGCTTAATGCACAGAAGAATATCTCCTTCCAAAAGAGTTGGCTGCATACTTTCACCATGCACCACTGAAAATCCACAAACTGCACCATTGATGATAATTATGGAAAATATCAACACCAGCATCTGCAAAACTGTAAACAGCAATCGTTCAACCCAACATTTTATTCCTGACTTACTAATTTTGTATCGCAATTGTAATTCCTGCCTTAATAAGCCCAATACTTTCCTTCCCATCCTCGTCGTATACAAAATAGGTCAATGTTGCAGGATATGCCCCCTTCTCAAGGCTTTTAGTCAGTTTAATCTCACTGATATATTGCCCTGGATAAATCAGGTCATCACAGCGATATATTTCCTCCTCTGAATCATCCAACTCAAGAACGACCTTGCATGGAAAACTATTACTTGGATTATTTACAATATCAATTACACCTTTAGATACTCCATTCGTAAATACCGGTGTAGAGCGCACATTTATGGTAAACATAGAATCTTCTATCTGCTGCTGAAGCAAGTCCCCATACTCACCTTCCTTCATCCCTTCCGGAATTTCACGGATCAATTCCCCTTCTGCGGCTGCAATTTCCTCCTCATCTGGCAAAGAAGAACTGTTATATTTATGATTCATCGCAGCGGCTCCAGCTCCTAACACTACTACAGCCAACACAAGGAATATCCACTTTTTCTTGCTTTTCTTTTCTAACTCCTGCACTTCCGGCTCATCTATCTTTTGAATTTCCTCTTCATAAGCCTGATTTATTTCTTCTAATGTCATTTTTATCCCTCCTGCTTTTCTACTTAATCAGTTCTGCACTTACCGCATGCTCACCTACTACTGTATCTTTCGACTTGCTGTCATAAAACGTATATACTATGGTAACTGGATAATTCCCCGACTGTTCTGGCACTTTAGATAGTTCCACTTCCTCCAGGCTCTCTCCGGGTTTTAAAATTCCAGAAGTATAATAGACTTCCCCTTTTGCCTCATCTTGAATGGAAATCTTGATAGGATATGCACAATACGGAGGATTAGCCAAACGTAGTTGAATCTTGTTTCCATCCTCTATGTTCAGATTTGTATTAACGTATATATATATTTCATTGAAGTCCACTTCCTTGTTATTCCAATCTTCTTTTTCAGATTCTGTAAGAAATGCAGGCATTCCATTTTTTATTTCACTAGGATTCTTTCCTTTTAGAAAATGACTGCCCGCCAATACTGAGAAAGCAATAACCAGCAAGATGAGAACACCCGACAAAACTTTTCTTCTTTGCTTAATCCATAACAAAAACCCCTGATTACTAGTAATCTTAGAACGTTTCCTGGTTTTATTTATATTATCTCCAGACTTTACGGATTGCTCGAACTCCTTCTCCAGTTCTTCTAATACTGAATTCTTTTCCATACTCATACCTTTCCACCAATTTATTTGCGACAAAAAAGGATGTAACTCTCGTTGCTGAATCACACCCTTTTATAAGACTTACCTTTCAGCATTTTTACCTTTTCTCAAATTAATGATCACAATTATGCCGCCGGCTGCTAACAGGAAAATCACCAGGTTTTTTCCGCTGAAAAAGTCGCCCGTCTTGGCATTAGCTGATACTTTATCGTTTAACCCATTTACAACATTATTCGTGGACGGTTTCGTACTGTTTAAGGTAGCGCCCGAACTATTGGTTGCCTGACTTGAATTCTTTAATGATTCGTCATTTTCCACATGTCCTTCTACATCAATTTCCTCTTCTCTTTGCATTTCAGCTCTTCCACTTGACATGGACGAAATATTAGTTTCAGCAAGCACTGACTTCTGCATTGCAAAAAGCCAAAAGAGCGTCAGCATCATTAGACACAAGTTTTTAACGATAAACTTATATCTTCTTTTTTTTGCTGTTTTTGTGTATTGCATCTCTTACCCTCTCTTTCTAATTTCATTCGTCTCCATAAAAATCAAGGGTTTCATCTACATGAAAATCCCTTGGAAAAATATTGAAACTACTATTTCAACCCTTTTCCAAGGGAGCGGAGTAACCCCCGCCCCGTTTAAAACTTTAATTTGATCAGCCAATACATCTATGTACTTAATCTCTACTTGTTTTTAGTATGAGAGCCCATTGCTTCTTGCACCATCCACACTATAAGTTAAAGAAAGTTTATAAGATGTGTGAAGCTTCTGCCCATCATCATAGTTACCGGCAAACTGTGTAGATACTCCAGTCGCTTTTCCATCTGCATCTGTAAATGATAATTCTGTCATAGATGGGTTCACCGCCTGCTCATTACCCGCAATACTGCGTGTGCCTGCTGCTAAATAGCCAAGATCAGTTGCTGCATTAAGTTTTGCAAAGTCATATCTTCTGTCGGAACCTGCAATTGCAGATGAATCATCATCCTTGCTCATACCTCTGACCTGTAAATGTACACCTTTTACAGCATTCGTTCCTTCAGAGAATGTCCCATCAGCAGCCACGAGTTCAAATTCTTTAGTTGTAGGATCATTACGCTGACCAGTTACAGCAACTTCTTTTGGAATTACATCACCGTCTGGGGAGACATAACAGGACTGGTTGTATATTTTTCCCTTTACGCTAAGTCCTTCTGAAGTCAGCTGGATATTTGCGTCCTCTCCATCACCGGCAGCAAAAAACGATAATTTAGTGGGTGCTGTAATTAACAGATTTGTAGAATCCGCATCAACATCTCCCCATGAAGACGGAAGGTTACTGGTAGCGGTCATAGTTGGAACATCTGTCGTGATTGTCTGACCGTTTGATACAGTCTGAGTCGGCACTACTGTTGATGCCATATGAGACTCTGAATACGTTGGCAAGCTAGGATCAATCGGATTTCCGCTTGTATCAATCACTGCATCCTTTGTAATGTATCCATCCACGTCAATGTCTGCTTTTGATTCCACTGTTGCCTTACCTGCTGCCTTATCCTCAATTTTGTTTTCAGCAGCTGAAACTCCTACTGCCATTGAAGAAATCATGGCGCAGCTTAATCCTAATGCTGCAAATTTTTTTAATCTCCTCATTTTTTTTCCTCCTGTTTGATTTTGTATTGGCTTTATGATTAATGCATTATGCACTTAATCCTGTCTTATTCTGCGTCCCCCATTGCGAAAGAAAGACGCATTTTGTGATATCCGTAAAGAATGGTATTACCATCCCGATCGTTTATCACATCCTTAGGGATTTGATAATATCTTTTAGTATTTGATCCATTTTCATAATCACTGGGTACCTTTAGCTGCAGGGCTGTATCTCCTCTTTTAGCTGCGAACCAAAATACTGGAACTGTTGAATAATCAACTTCTTGCTTTAATTTAATCCTCGGATTGGAATCAATCTTAGCTTCCGCTTCAATACATACGACTGGCTTTGTTACAGACTGGTTCATCTGTTCAACAGTCATATCCGCATAGGATTCCAAAGTATAAGAAGAAACACCGTCTTCTATAATTCCCATGTATCCAACATTGGCCTTATGGTTTTCTCCGCCATAATTTTTTACGATTAAACCAGATGATGTTTGTAATTTAATTGAATCCATGAAAGTTTCACTTTCATTTGTCAACTTAACAGTGGGGGCAATAAAGCCGTGATTTGCTTCATTGATTCCATCTGTATAAATATTAAATACAATTCTTGTGGGTACTGTTACTTTTAGCTGATTTACCTTAACTGGAATATGTACTTCCCCGTACATACCCTTTTCTCCAGCATCCGAAGGAGTTATGCCCGTCCCTGTTAGATCAAACGTATTGCCATATATATTTTGATCGCTATAATTTGAATCAATATACTCGGTATCCTCAGAATTCTCTGCTATGCCACGGACATATTCATTGCCATCTGTATCAGTCACTTGTATCTTTCCTTGGAGCCAAGTACCCTCATTATTGTCTAACATCACAATTCTCAGATAATTTGATGGTAATAAAATATCCTTTCCGTTAACCACAAGTTGTTTATCTGCTTCTGAAACCTCATGCATTGTCAAGTCAAGAACTTTAACTTTTCCGTCTGTTCCGGTTACTGGATTTTTCTCTTTTGCAGCACTGACAGAGAGAACCGTTACGCCATCATTTATTTTGACTTCATGAACATCATTTCCAAATATAAGTCCTTCGCCACTCATGCTGTTGAACAGATTTGTCATTGTTGCTCCATCGCTGCCAAAAGTAACTGTTCCATTAGAATCCAGGTTTAAAATTTTTGCTTGCACTCCATTGACAAATACATTGAATTCTTTTGTTTTATTTCCTTCAATAGACACTTCCTTTGTAGTAGTCCCCTTAATAATCAACTCATGTGTGTGATTAGCGTTACATCCTTTAAACGCATCGCCTGTCACTGCAATAACAGATCTGCTTGCAACAAAGCCTGTATCAATATCCTCGCCTTTCTTATTCTTTAAACTTTCCTCTGTTAAATCCAGAACAATTGGACATACATCAGAAATCGTATTATCCCACAGAGCTGTCAATGTTATATCTTGTTCCGGCATCCGGAAGATATCATCCGGATTCAATATAGTCTTTTGAGAAGATCCTACTGTAACAGCCAAATTGCTCTCCCAACCAGCAAATATCCACCCTTCGCCCGGGGAGTTTAATCCATCAGGTTTTTTAACTATTACATAAGCATCTTTTCTATATGGGCTGCTCTCATCTTTCACCTCGCCAGAACCATTTCCTGCCAGGTATGAAACCTTATAAGTCGTTTCCCAATGCGCGTATAATTCCGTGTTTTCAACAGGCGTAAATGGAGCTTGTACCTTATTACCGCCTTCCGCCTTTGTATACCATCCTAAAAATATATAACCCTCTGGATGTGTAGCAGATGGAAGTTCTCCCAATGCATCACCAATCAAAACCTCATCAAAATCTTTTTCTGGAGTTCCTCCATTGCCATTGTATGTGACTGTGTAAGAATTTTTTGCAACCCACACAGGATACAAAGTCATATTTTTTAATTCTGTTAATGCTTCACCTGGCTGATACATAGCTTCTGCTGCGTTTACCTCAACACTCCAACCACCAAATTCTTTACCAGCCGGTGCATCAAAATTTGGTTTCGTAAGCGGCTGATTAGGATTCTGTGTTGGGTCATTTTCTAGTATGGTAGCATCTGCCATCTCAGCATCCGAATAATATACCTGTTCGTAGGTCTTGGAATTTTCAGAATTATCAGCTTTGTAGATAATTTTCCTTCCTGGGATAGTTATACTTCCGGTAATAACATGGCACCTTTCAGTTATGGTTTCTTCTCCTGTAGGCGACGTACCATTTGTCATAGATATTTCCTGTTCTTTATGGAAATAATCTCTCAAACGAATATTTTTTATTACTTCTCCAGGCTCTGCTGCAAAATTATAAAAATACATTTGAAACTCATGATAACCATATCCCGTCCCATCATTTGTCGGCGTTAACGCACCATGATCAGGATTTCGATACCATTTATATCCACGGCGATGAGTTATTAAATCTAATCCATCATCCTCAGGCAATTGATAATCCGGAATTATGTCATCTGTACTCTCTGGCATATTCTGCAGTTCCGGAGCTGGGAGTCTTGACGGCCATGACCACTCTAAAACACTTCCAGTGATTTCTACATGCTTTGCCATATCCGTCAACAAGCGGGCATTCAATGTGGCATTATAGCGGCCTTTTGCTAATGTCGGATCGGTATCCGCAACAGTGTCATATACAATGTAATCAACCCAGTTCCCATCCAGGTGTTCATCACCTTGGTACACCGGATAAAGTGTTACATTCTGGATCTTATATCTTCCATTTGCATCCTTTTCCTCCAATGACATACCCGGGCGATATTGAATTTGATTTATAGAATCTGAATAGATACTCCACCCCAAAAAATTCTTATCTTCAACAGGTGTAAACCCAACTTCTTCTAAAGACAATATTCTTTTTCCAGTAAGTTCTTCATCCGTCATATACTGTTGAATATAAGTTTCTGTTCCCTCAGCATTTGACTTGTAAGTAATTGTTCGACCTGGTGCACGCAACTGGCCTCCTGTTACATTGCCTCTGACAAGCGGAACTTCCTCTTCCCCGTTTGATGGATATAGCAATAATGTAGATTCACCAAGTGAAGGGCTGTAATAATCTTGCACAATAACATCAAAGGCTTGCCCCGGGATTGCATTCACATTCGCAAAATTAAGATTAAATGTCTTATAACCTGTTCTGTTTTCGCCTTGTATATATGCTCCATGATCGCTGTCCCTATAATAGCGGAAAACAACTCTTTGCTCTTTCATGTTTTTTTCCGCATCTTCCGTGACTGGATTAAAAGCCCCCAGCTCTGGTGTATTACTTAAAGTAGGAGTTGGAAGATTACTTGACCAAAACCATTGTACTGCTCCACCTTGTATCCCTGTGGTAGTGTCACTGTTGCCTGTCATTCTTGCTGTCATAGTTGCATTGTATGTCCCATTTTCTCCGGGTGTCATCGTTTCATCGAAAACAGTAAAATCCATTCCATATTCATCTGCTGGAACCTCAGGAACATATTTTTCTTCACTGACCGCAAACACCTGCATAACTGTTGTCAGAAGCACTAAACCACATAATATTAATGCTGAAATTTTTTTAAATATTGATTTCTTTTTAATCGTCATCGTAACCACCGCCTTAATAAGTAATAAATGCTTCCAACAATTCTACATCTTGCCATGTAATTACGGTTCTTCCTGTTACTGCTTCACTATTCATATCTCCCATAAGTGGTTGATAGGAGTATTTATCCAATGCCGCTTCGCCAATCACGTAATTGGTCAGCAATTCAATATCGCTATTTCTAATCGACGCATTCAAATCAACATCCCC
>CATZVV010000075.1 GCA_958425285.1 uncultured Lachnoclostridium sp.
CAAGATCTCTGCTGATAGCTGATTCCAATTCAGCAAAACTATTCACCATTTTGGACATTCAAACCACTTCCTTATTCTGCGTCTTTACGAATTGGAACCACATTCGACTCCGATGAATGAGGATTTGATCCATCTTTGCGAAGTTCTCGCACATATGCTTTGGCGATTTTCTCCACATCACCATTGGTATCAGATACAGTCTGCATGAAATGATTCATGACATCCATGTCAATGCCATTAAATTTTGATATGTCTAATTCATCAATTTTTTTGGAAAGATGATCTAAAAATTCTCCGAGAGAATCACGTCTAGTTAAAATTCTATTTAAATATAGTTGTTTCATAAATGACAGTTTTTCAGCAACGCACTCCATTACAAATCGCATTACCTGTTGAGGGTAAGTCAATACAGTTTTCCGCTTAGACTGCACAAAGAAACTGCAAACCGTTTCGTTTACCTCTTTATTCTGAATGACGGCATCATAGATCACTTCCCCATCTTCAAAATAGATTCCTTCCATGAAGAATGTAACGATAGCCTCGACTTGTGCTGGTTCTATGTAATATGGACAATAAGCACTTACAAACCCGTCTTCGTCAAATTCAAACTGACGATTCACGATATAATCAATGGCCATTACTTTATCATCAAAAGAGATATTTTCTTTAACTTTCAAATTTTCAATTTTCATATATACAATCCTCCAATAATTTGATATGATATTTTGATGAGAGCAGTTCTTATCTCATAATTCTGAGAGAAAGATCTGGTGAAATCTCATGTTTAGTCAAAAATATAAATGTGTGTACGTACGTGCATACACAAGAATCAGATTCGGCCATATCGAATCTGTATGTGCGCACTGGCGTTCTTTGCCTAAAAAATAGCGTAAAGCATCGTTCATTCCTGTAGCTGTGGATCAGACTCTCGTTTTGAAACACATCTACTGTGGGAACTGCTCTCATCAATCATGCGAATAATAAACCTTAAATTTCCAATAATTATTTTCCCCATCCCACATCTCATACGTTTGATCCCATGCATTATACCGAATTCCCTGCAACTGTGTAGAGGTATGACAAATATGAATATATAAAGATGATGGAAGAGAGTAGTTATGTTTTTGCATCTCATTGCTAATTTCGAATGAATACAATGAATCACTTCCCATTATAATAGAGTCACAATAATTTCTGTCCGAGGGTGCTCTGGGTCATACTCGGCAGAAAGAGTTAGACTTTTGAGGTGCTTCATGTCATCGTCTACAATAAAACCAGATACTGTAAATGCATCCAATAAAAACTTCGGAACTTGATTATCTACATCTCGACGAATCCTATTTTCAAAATATACTATTATCGTAACCGTAAAATGTTCTAATTTCTTATTTTCATACCCGAGATCCTGAATAAGCCAGCAACCAAAATCTTTCCATTTTTGTTTAAGGGCATTCATTTGTGGTCTTGGCAATATAAACCATTCGTTAATAGATGGATGTCTCGGCCTTTCAATTGGTAGTTTCTTCGCTTTTGGATGACAGCGAAAATAGAACTTATCATATCGATCAAGAGTATCCTGATCAATTACAATTTTTATTTCTTCCATAAACTATCTACTCCTTAATGGTTGGATGGAGGAGTAGAAGCTTTCCAATATTCCCACGCTTTTTTAGTTTCAGGGGCAAAATAATACCCGATCAGTTTTCCCTTATATCCTTCATCAATCCAAACAGGTTGTACATTTAATTTGGCATAGGTGATAATCTGTTTCAGATTACAGATTTTAATTAAGTTTTTCTCACCATAGACTTCTTTTACATCTTCAAATGACTTGAATTTAATAGTAATCACCTCGCTTGTTTTATTATCGTAAAAAATAGGGCATAAAAATATTGCGGATTGCATATCTTTATACCCTATGTATCAATCCACAATCGATTAACTATTTGCCATGATTCCCGCTGTTTTCATAGCAGCAATCAATTCATTGATTTTATTTTTTAAATCTGTAGTTGTTTCTGTTGTAGCATCATCTACTTTTGCCATCTGTTTTACTAGACCGGCTTTAGCAGTAGTAGCATTACCCGGAGCCGTTGGCATCGCCTTATCCAGTGTCTCGATGCCTGTTTCCATATTATTTAATGCTTCTTTTGTAATCGTTTCGTTATCTTGCCAAGTTTTCTTTGTGTAAGCCATCACGACACCTCCTTATATCCGTTTTCCAACTTTTGCCTTACCAACTTTCCCCCTGCCGACTAAGGCAAGGTCATCAGGGGGAATTATTCCCCCTCAACTTCCTCCGGAAGCAGTGTCAGATCGAGCAGATTTCCATCATCGTCAACCAGGAGGTCGCATGTAATTGTAACTGTTGCAGGATCTCCATTATTAGAAAATGCAAGAGACATTGTAGGCTGTGGAACAGCTTTATATGCCTTGAACAGATAAGGAAGAATGTCGTCATCTGTCGTTTTCATATATGTATCTCCGTAAACCGTGAAGGCTCTTGGGAAACTTGTAGACTTAATATTGATATTGTACACATTAGTTTTCTTAGTTGTGTAGAATACAACAACAGCTGTATCCTCGTCCCCTGAAGCAAGAGTGATCTGTTTAGATGATACAGAAGAAACTTCAAACTCTGTTTCCAGATTTATATCAGCAGCATCATATACCCATACCTGTCCCTTTGTCAGAGTATCCTCTGTATTAAGGCTAATCTGGTGAGATGCTCCAATTGTTGCGTTCACTCTTTTCATAACATTAGCAGTATCACTTCCTGTACCACCAGACATCATTTCCCACAGTTTCGGCGTCTGAATTTGTGTCTCAATAGTAAGCGTACCACCTCTATCGCCAGAGAAAGACACTTTCTTCGGATGTCCTTTTCCACCATATGCATATACAGTCTCGCCTGTAAGTTCCTGGCTAGATGTATTAGCGTAGTCTACATAAAGAAATGGGTTTTTTGTTTTATACTCCTGGAAAATCAAGTCAGCAACCTCACGGTTAGCCATCTGCTTTGAGAATAAATTATTTGCCATGAATATTCTCCTCCTTTTTAAAATATAAAAAAGAACCCAGCATACCATTAGGTATCACTGCGTTCCTCTGTCTTGTCATATATATTCGTTCCCCACGCTCCAAAATGGAATGATTTATCCTTATCTCCCCATGCGGCAACACGCATAGTTAAAAAAGTATATTGATCATCAATCTGTAAGCGCTGATATGAATCAAAAAGTTGAAAAACGGTAATATCTCCAACATTAGTCCACGTCAAAGTTTTGTCACGGGACACAACGGATGAAAGAATATTACCGAAAGTCAAATCTTTATTTTGTGCGTTTTTAATTTTATTGAATTTTTGTCTTCTCTCATGAATTCTTGCATAAATCTGTTTACCACGCCGGTTTCTGGCTTTTGATAAATCATCTACTTCGTTTTCATCCGGAGTGATATGTACACGTTGCAAAATAATCTGAAGAATCTTACTATAATTATTTCGATTAATTACACCAAGTCCTGCAAGGTTTCCATCCGAATCATTCTTCTTAGTTAAGAAAGCCTCATACTCCGGATACCAAGAAAAATCTTCAACAAAGAAAAAGTTGAGCGCATCTGTAATGACATTCCGAAAAGATTCATCCATTAAAACAAGGTCAAACTTCGTCGTGTTCAATATTTTTCTTGGAGAAACTTTGATCCCTTTTTTATAAGTCTTATAATAATTTTCAGGAGACATACTTACATGATTCACATAAATGGCATATGTATAGTAGGTAATATCCCAGACTTCATTAATAGTTGGACTTTTTATAGAGCCAATTCCTTCAAAATGTAGAGGACGAGGAGATAATAAGTCACTATAATCAAGCGTCATATCAGTCCCAGCACCTCCTTTATCTTTGGTGTGATATGGAAATCGGAAATAACATAAGAAAGAACCCGGCCATAATACTTATTATTTGGCACGTTTGTAGAAATAGGATATCGATCCGCAAAATTGACCGATCCAATTCCAAAATCCCTGCCAACTGCTTGACTGCATATAAGGCGATTGATTGCCATCATTGCCATGTCGCATCGATTTCCAGCCAATCCCTTTTTTGTAAAATAGACAGATTCTTCATCGGAAAGATCCAAAATATCATGGTGAGAGTAGACATAGATTTGCAAAGAAATATTTTTAATTCTGGAATTGGGAATTAAAGATGCGATAGTCTCCATACAAATAAAAGTACGAGTATCTTTTACCGTTTCTTCAATGTATGGGTGGGTAAAACAATGTCCTACCAAAGTAGTTTGACGTGGTTTCCCATACTTATCAACAGTATAAGAACCCCCTTTCCAATTTTGCTCATAAGAAAAATTAGAGTCATCTAACTCTGGCATAACAAGACGTGTTACAAGGTCATCGTTCATAAAAAGCAATTGTAAGGTAGCTTTAAAGGCCCCGAATTCCCAAAGGGGATCATGAATAATTGATTCAGACATGTCATCCCCTCCTTATTAAAATATTCCTTTTATCAAAATTTGAAGTTGAGCAACAGGCTGATTATCGACGCAGGCTTGCAGATAAAAGCTCTGATCCCGCAGTGATTCATCATTAACCTGTAATTGGGCAGTATTGCCATCCGGCGTGACAAGAATTTGATCTGCGAAATCGGAAACTTTCCATGTCACAGTCAGATTTTCCGGATTTCCAGTTACTGTCTGTATTTGTGCGGTATAAGTACGTGCTTTATGTAAAAGTAAATCGGTACGACCATCAATCCAAATTTCATAATCCGCTGATAGATCAGGATCAGGTCCCGTAGCAGAAGGAGTGAAATAATCACAAATTCCTAATTCCTGATTATCGTCATCGTGAAGTTCGTCTTGCGTTACCGTAATACGAACCAGACCATTATCCCCAAAATGAAGAGTAGTAGAGTCATTTTGCGTGATGATATATGGAATAGAATAGTCTAAGCTGACAAAGAACCTTTGAGGTGTACATAAAGAAATGGTGTCAGAATTTGCCTGCAAAGTAAGCATATGCTGAGATGATCCGAGAGTCATAACTTTATCGCTATATTCACCGGAGTTATATTGAGTACTATTTATATCTTGACACGGATATTCTACAATGGTCCCATCAGGTCGTTGCCATTTTAGGAACCAATTACATTCCGTCAATAAGCCTCGCAAATGAATTTCATTTTCATTGTATAGCTCTGTACAAATCCAATACTGTTTTGTATTTTCTTGATACAGATAATCTCCAATATGAATGTCTGAATCAATCCGTACATGAAAAGAAACACGATTTCCGTTAGCAGCACTGTATTTACGATCATATAATCTAATTGGGAAAAGACCATCCGAGTGTGGATTCTCTCCAGGAACCCAACGAAACATGCAATCACAATACGATGGATCGTTTTGAAATTCCAGATCAGCAATATGAATAGCATCACGAATTTTCATATCTCTCATGTTTTTCCCATGAGCGGAGAGACGTGTTTTCATTCTATCAAACCCACTCATGTTATTGTCCTCGTTTCAAAATAGAATCAAATATCGGTGACTGTGGGTAAGATAAATTAATCATAAGTTGATCGTTTTCTTTTTTATACATTTCACGTACTTCTTTGACTTTTCCAAGTACATCCTTGTTATCATATTTGTGGAAATCCGTTGAAGAAATATGAGCCTGCAACATTTCGCTCGTTCTGATAAAGTTAGAATCGAGATAACAGATCACCATATAATTCGATAGAATTTCAAAATTCCGGCTAGTGAGTTGAAAGTTGAACGTTTTTAATAAGTCGTCCCGGTCATCTAAATCTTGATTACATCCGGAAAACATTAGAATCGCTGGCTTCAAATAATCTTGAATAATGTCATATGCTTCATCTTCATCAATCCCAGCGAACCCGTAATCTTTGATCTTCGGGAAGACGCTATCACAGAGGTCTTTGTATGTAGTATTTTTATTCAAGATTATCACCGCCCTTTTAAATCGCTTCTGAAAGATCGAACTGAAGTTCCTTTTCAAGTAAATGAATAACATTAATATTAGTCAGAGTACCAGCTTTAATCATCTGCCTTGTTTTAGAAATAAGAATATCTCTCATATTTACATCTAATGCAAATTTGATTGTACTCTTAATTTCATCTGTATTTTTCTTGAAAAGCTCTTTTAAATTATTAATCTTTGCAACATTTTCATAGACATGCTGAAGCCGGAACTTCTGAATTGCACGTTCATCCAACAGAATGACCAGTGGTTTATTCAGATAACTACGCTTATAGTTATTCATTTCATTCAGCTCTGCAACTGTCATATATTCGATAGACCCAATCTGATTCCAACGGAAGATTGCATTCGTGCTTCTTGCCCGGTAAGTCAACCCTCCAAAGGTAATCGATTTGACCGGAATGATATCATCCAGAGACAGGCCGATGTCGCCAATCTGCACATCATCGTCAACAGAATCATCTAATTCATCGATTGCCTGAGAAATAGACTCTATAAGAGAAGAAGCAGTAGTAGGAGTAGTTTCCTCTGCCTTTTCTACTTCATAATCGTCATCAGACATTACATTGTTAGCAACTTCTTTTTCTTTGATTTTTTCAATCAGTTTTTCTTTTCCGCAGTTTCCTACGGTTATACCGATTTCTTTGGCATATTCCTTTAATTCACTTAAACTCATAGCCTCAAAATTCATACTTAGTCCTCCTTTGATTTCAGCTTATTCCACTGTTGAATAATTTCATCAAGGCGGGTCGATTTTTGAAACACATAATACGTTAGATTATTATTCCGGTTCCGGCCCTTATTTAAATAATCAATTCCTTGACTTTTAATAAAATAAGCAAGTTTGAAGGAATAACAAAAGAACTTGTCCTGATTTTTCATAATTCCTCCATTCTATTATCTTCAGTAACGTCAAAAGGCAAAAAAAAGAACACCAATCGGCGCTACTGAAGTCATATCATTACTCGATTGTATATTTGCCGAAAAGACTTGAAAGAATTACCGCATGGCCCAGTTTCGTCTGAACCTGTGAATCTACTGTCTGGTCATGAGTTTGCTGTTCACTCAAATCTCTTGCTCTTGTATCTCCCTCAAAGTAGAGTTTGATCGGTTTTTCCAAATCTGGAAGTACATAAATCGACTTATTATCTACTTTGAAATCGTATGTACCACGAATGAATGTCTGAGGAATCTCAATCGCAGTTACTCCAAGACCTGTCAGATTTAAGAGTGCACCAGTAGTAGCCATCTCTTCTTTCTGGCTCTGGGAAATCCAATTAGCATCAATTCCTTCAGCAATATTTGCCAGTGC
This sequence comes from uncultured Lachnoclostridium sp., assembly GCA_958425285.1. Classification (GTDB taxonomy): domain Bacteria; phylum Bacillota; class Clostridia; order Lachnospirales; family Lachnospiraceae; genus UBA933. Next base: position 7,335 of record CATZVV010000075.1, read on the forward strand.
TGTTTTTGTACCAGCAAGTACAACATTTTTCTGAGATGCTGTCTGCACTCTCTGAATCAGTTCCATCATTGTTTCTCTTACATAAGCACCTGTTTCTTTAAATGCTTCTGGAAGATAGGTGCCGATTCCGTTGAAAGCTGCGAAAATTCTACCATCGATCTCTCTCTGGAATGCGGCCTGCATGTTTCTCATCATAGTTGCGAGATCAATTGCACCAGTTAAGAATCTTTCTAAATCATCGTAAACATGAATATAGATCCATTCCGTCGGTACAGAAAAAGAACGTTTTCCCTGTAATTTCTGTCGTTCTGTATCCCAGTGATTTCCGGAGAATCTGGATGCGACAAGAATTCCATCCTGATCAATAACGTACTCGTTTTTCTCGCCGAGTGCGCCATTATGATATTCTACAAACTGACGATAGAAAGGAGACATTTCCCAAGCCTGCGGCAGGTTCGTAGTCAGAACATTTTCCATTACTGTGAAAATTTCGTTCTTATGATTTCTCCATGCCTGCCAGGTTAATTTATCCTGCCCAAGAATTTCGAAGAATGCCTCTCTTACAGCCTGATCAGTATACTTAGCCTGATTCTCGTCTGCAAAAAGGGCTACTCGATTAGACAGACTATCATTCATTAAAGTTGTTAATTCATTTAAGTATCCCATCTTAGACCTC
>CATZVV010000076.1 GCA_958425285.1 uncultured Lachnoclostridium sp.
CAGCTCCTCCGCCGCCTGATTGAGTTTTGAGATTTCTTCAAAATCTCCGTCATTGGCTCTATATTTCCTATATAGCTTTTCCGGCTTTACCTGCGTTCTTCGATTGGTCTTATTTTTACCGGCGTCTTTTTTGCTTTTACGATAATTTTCAACCAGGCAGGTCAGTATTTTTTCCTCGTACATCAAAGACTACACTCCTTCATATATATCAATAATTCCCATTTCCATAAGATCTGGTTTTGTCCGGAGCACCGGCAATACCACATCACATTCATTTCCGATCAATTCCGTTTTATCCGGAGCACAGAAAATCATCTGAAGCTTCTGTTCCTCCATAAAACCCAGCATGATTTTTACATTGGTCGGATCCATTTTGGCAAACGGCTCATCGATGAACACCAGTCTTGTTGAACTGCTCTTGTCATTATAAATCATAAGCAGCGCAGACAGCAAAATCAGCATGTATGGAATCTGTACCTCCGCCCCCGAATTATAGCCGGACTGCTTAGACAGCTTTGCTTTCGTGAGCACATCATTTGTCAGAAGAATTTCATAAGTCATATAGTTTCGATAATCTGCATAATGTCCAATCTTCTCCTTATCGTTGCTCTCCACGATATGATTAATAATTTTCTTAATATCCTGCTCCAGCACCTCGCCTTTGTCATTAGAATACGATGTCACAGCATCAAATATCATCTGCCCTGAGCTGGATCCGATATCTTCGCGTTCTTTTAAATATCTGGCATACTCCAGAATTTTCTCATATTCCGAACTGTCCTTTACATACTTCACCTCAAATGCATATTGGGATTTAAATTCCAAACGTGCCAATTCCGCATTGATGAGTTTCAGGTCATCTCTGGCGGCCTCACAGGATTTTAATACCGTAAGGACAAATTCATTCTTGAATATTTCTTCATAACGCCTCGTCTGCTCCTTTAATTTTGCCTGTATTTCCTCTCTGTCATCCATCCAGATCCGGGATTCCCTTGCCTGGTAATCCGCTATGGAAGTATCCGTCATCGGGAGCTGGTTATCTCCTGTTCTCGATGCGTTATAGGAAGCCTGGCCACCTCTTAAGTTTTTCCCTGCTTCTTCCAAATTACGTTCTGCACGCGCTCTGTCCTTTAATGTACCGCCCAGTCCGCTTCTTCCATTGGCGATAAATTTATCGTAATCCTCCGTCGCTTTTGCATAGACAACATGTTTGTTAATCTTATGTTCTTTTAATTCCTCCCGTGAGGCACCAAGCTCTTCGCTGGCTTTTTCATAGTCCTTTTTATTCATATCATGCATTGTCTGCATTTTAGATTTATCTTCATATACAGCTTTTCGCTCATCGCCAACTGCCATAAGCTCCTGTTCCAATGCACTGACTCTCTGTGCAAGCTCCATGTACTCCATATTATTCTTCTGTGCTTCTTCCAACGTCTTAAGCTCCGATTCTTTCGCGGAACAGTCAAGCAGTGCTCCTTCATATTCCTGGCAGGCATCGTAATTGTATTCACCGAAGAATTGCATCTGCGTATCTAGATACGACATTTTAGACCTTTCGCCAGACAACTGTTCCTGATATTGGCTGTATACCTGCTTAAAAATCTCCAATTGTTTAACAGCTTTGATCCTGTTTAACTCCATCGACTCCTGCCCCAGACAATAGAATCTAATGCGGTCAAACCGCAGGAAATAGCTGTCCATGGCAACCGATACTCTTCCCTCTTTCGACATGGCATTCTCATAATTTCTCACCCTGTCTTTGGTCACAGCATGAAATCTTCCCAGCTGATAGTCAAAATACTGCTTCGCCACCGGATTCTTTACTTCAATAAACTGAACCACAGAGTCTTCCTCGGGAACGATATGCTTCTTCATTAGCAGTTTTGTGTTGAATAAATGGGCATACTTATTCTTAGAAGCATTTAACACATCATCTGCGATATCGTAATATTCCGGTTCCACAAGAATGGTATATCTCCGTCTTCCAAGATACCCTTCCAGAGAATCACGCCATACCTCATCTTTCAGACCTAATACATATTCGCAGGCAAATCTTGCCTCTGACTGTATCTTTCTTTTTTCAAACTCCCGGTTAATTTCATTTTTCAAGGCTACATAATCCGGTATCTCTGAAAAAGTAGTTTTTCTTGCTTCGCATTCTTCAATAATCTGTTGACAGTTACCCTGTTCCCGTTGATTCGTTTGCAAATCATCGTTGATTCTTGTTAACCTGCTGTGGATTTCGTCTCTGTGCTTTTTGATTTCTTCCGAAAAAGCAGTGATGCGGCTCTCCTTCTGGACTTTCGTAACGGTCTTTTCTGTCAGGGAAGATAAAATCTTCTGTTCTGGCACGACATACTGCTCCTCTGCAAACCACGCAATCAATTCACTGACTTTTGTCTGGAAGTCACAAAGAGTTTCCTTTTCTTCCTTTAAGCGTGCTTTTACCTCCCGTGCCTTACTAAGCGCCTCCCTGGCGTCCACGATTGCCTTGGCACAATCCATGGAATTCAGATTGTCTTTTGCTGTATGACAGGCGGCTCTTGTCTCTTCTTCACGGACTTCAATTACTTTCAGTTTCTTCTCGTCCTCAGCAATCTGTCTCGCCGCAATTTCCATATTGCGGGAAGTTTCTTCTATTGTTTTCTTACATTTCAAAAAACGTCTATATGTAATCTTTACGTCGTCAGCCAATATCACATTTCTTGCCCGCTTAAGTTCCTCAAAGAGTTTCAAGATCTCTTCCAGTTCCTTAATCTCAGCATCAATAATCTCAAAATTGGCATTCAATGTATCTATGTTATTCTTCGCTTCCACAAGCTTGGAAAAATCAACCTTCTTTTCTTCCAACACGCTCTCCCGGATAAACTGGTCGATTTTTGCATTGGGGTCATAGGACATGATACTGCGAAGCTTACGCCTGAATGCTGCCAATTGCGGTTCGTTGAAACGCAGGCCGGTTCTTTGCATGAATTTTGAAAGGCCTTCTTTCACATCCATCATCCTGAGTCCGTAATCCTTCTGCAGTTCCTGTGTACTGTACGGAACCGTCTGTCCGTCCCGCTCATAGGTATGGGCCATATCACTTAGCGTTTTATTCTCCATCACATATCTCTGTGTCTTGAATCCGTTACCGGAATCTGTATCAATAGCTGTACCCAGAAGAAATGTTCTTTCAATCTCAACTTCCTCCATTTCAAGAACGATGTGGGTATATACATTCGGCATCTTGTCGGCCGGTCTCATATAGGTGCCTGCTGTCGCATCGAGCAATCCGCGGGTATAGGAGGGTACCGTTCTGCTTCCTTTATTTTCCGTTGATTTATTAAACACCGTATCTCCATACAGCGCATACTTCACCGCATCCAGGAAAACGGATTTGCCGTTCCCGTTTTTTCCGGCAATCAGAGTGAACGAACCGATGGGAACGGTAATCTGGCCAAATGCATACCAGTTGATCAGCCGAACTTGTTTCAGTATAATCATGGCTCGTCCTCCTCTTCTTTACCCGTTATATCAGCCGCATCTTCCTCCTCCCCAGCCGAATCATTCTTCATGTACTCCGCCGTTACCGTTTGAAACTGGGCAATATTCCACCCAAACTGTAATGACGGATATAATGTAATGATTGCGTCCTCTGATTCGTCTTTCACATCATAATCAATGAGATTATATTTCTTAAATATCTTCATAGCAGCGGACAACTTTGTCTTGTCCAGGTCCACCTCGTATACCTTGATTTTATCTATCAAATCTCCCCGCATTACCACATTCTCGTCACTGTAACCAAGGTTCTCCAAATATACCTCCCACAATACAAGAAGCAGATGGTACTGCTCCGTTGTAAACGAGACAACATTGGCACGTTTTAGTCCTACCGCTTCTTCGTCGGCTTCATAGGGTTTCAGCATGGCAATTCTCACATTGGTATCCACAAACACATCAAACCCAATCATGCGGAGATAATCCGAGATATCCTGCCGGTTCGATTCCCTTGAGATAAATGCATATAGCTTTTCATCCTTATCTCCCACAATAAAGGTGGAATCCAGCAGCTTACGGATGCAGCGCTTAAACAATATGCTATTTTCTTCTTTTACAGAAATATTTAATTTGATATCACCCATTTAACTTTTCCTTTTTATCCTAATCTTGCTAATCGTCGCAGCTTCTGTTTTCATCGTTCCATCTAAGAATTCCACTTCATACGGGAATTCACCGCTGCCGGAATAAATGATACTGGCAGCCACCATCATGGCATCGTCTCTGGACTTAATCATTGTCTCATCCGGTATGACACTTTCTCTGTCCATGAATAATTTATCAAAATAATCTGCCGCCTGCTTTACTCCATACCGGTCCGGGTACTCGTACAAAAGTTCTCTTGTCAGTCTTGCCTTGTCTTCCTCCGATAAGGAACTGCTCACAATCGCGCCGCTCTTTGTATTTGGTTTCCGCTTCTTTCTGCGCTCAATGGATTTTCTGCCGACATATTTATAGGACTGCAGGCCAAAGCATTTTGAGACAGCCCCCAGGATTGCTTTCTTCTTATCTGTCTCCAAATCCTTAATGGCCATCAGTAAATCATTTAGATAGGTCTGCAGATTGACACTGTTGCTTAACACCATAAGGATTCTGGTCGAATAAAGATTGTAATAGTTATTGATTTTCTTATCAATTAAATCCATCTCTTTTGCATAGTCATAGCTAATAAAACTTCTAACCTCAGAAAGCTGGCTGTCAACAAACTCACGGGCCTTGCTTTCCTCTACATTATTGAGGCTCTGATACTCCTTAATCATGTTCTCATACACTTCCGTTTTTATGATTTTCCGAAGCATCTTCTCAATTTCTTCAATGTATCCCGGAATCAACCCGCCTTTCTTTATAAAAAAATAGTCATTGAAGAACGCTTCCATTATTTCGTCCCTGATAATAAACTGTCCCAGTTCGTTTGTCTCGGTCATTTTAATCACCATTCGCATGATAGCGCGAATGCTGTCCTTAAGTATAAGAAGCTCATTTTTCAAATCCGACACACTATCCACTGCCGGAACAAGTATATTAGAATATGGCCTGTGAGTTCTGCCATGATCCACAATAAAAGCAGAATGCAGCACATCATAAATGAAAAAAATATGATTTGTCAATGCCGCATGGTTGTCACGATTAAATATCCTCTCAATGGCATCAATCAGCTTTCTGCAATAAGGCGCGACCGTGGCAATATTGTCACCATTTCTGCCTATCTCTCTTTCTGAAATCCAACCACAGTGTCTGAAATATCTTAAAATTGCACCTGCATTTTCCGTTTCTGATTTTTTACTGCTGATATTCTCGTCAGCATTTCCACTGTTATCTTCCTCTGCCACTTCATATCTGCAATTTCTAAAATAAAGAATTAAAGTGTCTCTGGCATCCGTCTCATAAAGAAGCGGCACAGACTTTGACTTTTCAATAAGCTGCAAGATACAATCATAGTAGATTCTTTTATTTTTACAACAAAACGGATTAAAAAAATGTTCATACCCCACATTATCAAAAAGTATCATTCTGCATCTCCTTCACTTATATACGTTCAGTCTAAATTCTATTACATCTCGATTCTTCATCCAATTCTGAATAAGTGCGGTAGGATCATGGCTTTTATATCGGCAATATCTGTCAATGAAATAAATTCATTTTCAAAATCCTGTGTATAGATTCCAATGTCTATTCAGTTTGCATAAATGGTGTCATTAATTAGTTTCCCCGTTATCCCTGAACCTGGCGCTCTGCCTGCAGCTCCGCATAGTCAAGGGACAGGGACACAATTCTCTCCATGTACGACATCTCCTTGTCACTTAAATAGTTTTTGGCAATCGACACATCTGATTTTAATATCTTTCTGTCAGGAGCTGCATCCCATGTGGTTAAGCCCATATGTTCTTTCTCTGCATCCGCACGTTCTACAATCAGTTCTGCGGCTGTATGTCTGTGAACGGCCCAATGCATTTTATTCTGTACAGTTTGAAAAAAGCGGCGAGTCGTCTTTGCATCCTTATCGTAATCAAAGGCCGTGGCATACAGGTCAGTGATTTTCTGATAAAACTTACGCTCCGAAAGACGAATCTCACGGATGTTCTGTAACTAACGCTCAAAATATTCATCAGTGAACATATGCCCCTTTTTGAGGCGCTCTTTATCAATTGTCCAGCCTTGGATGGTATAATCCTTAACGATTTGACCCGACCATTCACGGAAACGGACAGCGCGGTCATTGTTAACTTTGAAGCCACCAGCAATAATCATTTGAAGATTATAGTGCTTTGTACTATACTGTTTTCCATCGGCAGCAGTTATAAAGTATTTCTTTACAACTGCCTCTTCAACCAATTCACCATCATCCAATATTTTCTTAATATGCTGACCGATGTTCTGCACCGACACATCGTAAAGTTGAGCCATCATTCTTTGCGTCAACCAAATATTTTCATCCTCATAACGCATTTCCATACTATCAGCATTGTCACCAATAGCTGCCACATAGGTAAGATATTCCGCTGTTGAACTATATATTGTTATTTCATCTTTCCTCTTTGACATGGTACACCACCAATCCATGATTTTTTGGTTAACTCCGATATTCTTCAATTTAAATAGCATATTCATAAACGGCATGTTATCCCAGAACAGATTCCACTGCAACCAGCCTATAAGCATTCCGTTATCCTCTGCCACAGTTACCCGTCCAAGCGATACGGCGAACTCCAATTCTGTTACCCGGATGTGCTAATCATATAAAGAAAGTGTTTCAATGTCTGATTTTTCCACAAACCTAATCTTCACATACTCCCCTCCACATACTCTAACCCATGCTCCCGGCACCACTGGATCGCCTGTTTCCTGTAATATTCTGCCTAAAAATCATACTACTGCTGTAATATTCCCATTCTATCTACCATATCCTTAAATCTCCTGAATGCCCCACGCCCCTAATAATTTTCTAATCGTAATTACTCTTTGTTAAAAAACAGGATGTTAATTTTCTCTTTTCTTATCATATTCTAACGCTTCATACTCTCTCTGCAATTCTCGTAATAGTTCCTCTTCACTTGGCAAATATAGCTTATATTTTGAAGCGAAAATCTGTGTTTCATTTTCTGGCAACGTATACTTAACTACAGATTCACTTTTATCCGCACACAGTACAATTCCTATAGGAGGATTGTCTCCTTCATTCATCAATTCACGTTCATAGTAATGTACATACATCTGCATCTGTCCTAAATCCTGATGTGTCAAATCTCCAATTTTTAAATCAATTAGTACAAAGCATTTCAAAATATAATTATAAAAGACAAGGTCTATTCGGAAATGTCGCCCATCAAATGTAATCCTCTTCTGTCTTGCAACAAACGAAAATCCCCGCCCCAATTCCAATAGAAACTTTTGCAAATGCGTAATCAAAGCTTCCTCTAAGTCATTCTCATAAAAATCATCATTAGGATTCAGACCAAGAAACTCTAATACATATGGATCACGAATAATGTCCTCTGGCACCTTTGCCGGTTCTAATTTCAGAATTTCTTCTGTAACCTTTTCTTTGTTTTAACTGGAAAGCAATCTTTCATAAAAAAATGAATTAATTTGCCTTTCAAGCTGTCGTGTACTCCAATTCGATTTTATTGCCTCTTCGGTGTAAAACTGACGAGCATTTTCATTTTCCACACGCATAAGTAGACGATAATGCGTCCAACTCAATTCGTCACGCAGTGCGTGACTATTCGGAAATGTCAGATAAAACTGTCTCATGTATTTTAGATTAGTAGGCGTAAAACCTTTTCCAAAATCTAAAGTCATCTGTTTGGATAATTCCGCTATTGATCCACTTCCATACTCCGCTTTCTCGTATCCATCCTGCTGTTCCACTATACTTTTTCCTATATTCCAGTATGCTTCAACCATTGCAAAGTTTGCAGTTTGATATACTTTGTTTC
>CATZVV010000077.1 GCA_958425285.1 uncultured Lachnoclostridium sp.
ACTGGAAGATTGTATACAAAGAGCAAGAAATCGGTTATCAGAACAGGGAATTGGAGAAGAGGAGTGGAAGGATAAAATAGTTTCCGGATTAGTGCGAAAGGCAGAGGAAATTTGCAGGCAGGTGGTAAGCTTTGAAAAGAGGGAATATAACGCAGTGGATCGGAAAATTGACCGTATTCTAACGAGTAAAGTGACGGGTTATCCGGTGATGCTTCTTTTACTGGCATTGATTTTTTGGATTACAATTAATGGTGCAAATTATCCATCTCAGATTTTGTCAGATCTTTTCTTTCAGGGACAGAAGTATCTGGACGTATTATTTGAAATGGCGGGTGCCCCGGAATGGCTTCATGGAGTAGTTGTTCTTGGTATATATCGTGTATTGGCATGGGTAATTTCTGTTATGCTTCCGCCAATGGCAATTTTTTTCCCTCTTTTTACTTTATTAGAAGATGCAGGGTATCTGCCGAGAATTGCATATAATCTAGATAAGCCGTTTAAGAGGTGCCAGGCATGTGGAAAGCAGGCTTTGACAATGTGTATGGGATTTGGATGTAATGCGGCAGGAATTGTTGGTTGTCGTATCATTGATTCGCCAAGGGAGAGGCTGATTGCTATGATTACGAATAATTTTGTTCCCTGTAATGGAAGATTTCCAACACTAATTGCTATTATCTCTATGTTTTTTGTTGCTGACATGGGCTTGACAGGTGGCTCTTTTATTTCTGTTCTCATTTTAACGGGGGTAATTTTATTTGGTATTGCTATGACTTTTTTTATTTCTAAGCTGTTGTCTAAAACAATATTAAAAGGAGTTCCATCATCCTTTACATTGGAGTTGCCTCCTTATCGGAGACCACAGGTTGGTCGTGTTATTTTTAGGTCAATTTTTGACCGTACGTTGTTTGTATTGGGAAGAGCCATTTTGATTGCAGCTCCGGCAGGACTTATCATTTGGTGTATGGCGAATATAACAATAGGGGAAATCAGTTTGCTTAGCTATCTGGCAGGATTTCTGGATCCATTTGCCCGGTTGCTGGGTCTGGATGGTGTTATTTTACTGGCATTTATTTTGGGGTTGCCAGCAAATGAAATTGTAGTTCCAATTATCATTATGGCTTATATGTCACAGGGGAGTTTAATAGAATTGGAAAGTCTGGCAGAGATGAAGCAATTATTCATTTCTCATGGTTGGACGTGGGTCACAGCAGTTTGCACAATGTTATTTTCCCTTATGCATTGGCCATGTTCCACTTCGCTGCTGACAATAAAGAAAGAGACGGGAAGTTGGAAATGGGTTGGAATTTCTTTTCTTGTACCTACGCTGACAGGGATGGCAGTTTGTTTTCTTGTTTCTGCACTGGCAAAATTATTTTAACATGGCTTTACATTAGAATATACGTTGATTTAAAGAAAATGTATGGTAAAATGTATATAGTAAGGTTACTAATAGTATCAGAAAAGGTGATAATTGAATGAAACGGTTTTCAAAAAAAGAGATTTTTTCAATTCCTAATATAATGGGATACTTTCGTATTTTATTAATTCCTTTGTTTTTATATTTATATTGCACAGCAAAGAGTGACATGGATTATTATATGGCAGCAGCTATCGTTTTGGTTTCTACTTTGACCGACTTATTTGATGGCATGGTTGCTAGAAAATTCCATATGGTAACCAAGTTGGGGAAAGCCCTGGATCCGGTTGCAGATAAATTAACTCATGGAGCCCTGGCTGTTTGTTTGGCTTTACGGTATCCTATGATGTGGATTTTAATTGCAATTATGATTGTGAAAGAAGGATTTATGGGAATCATGGGACTTATTTTTTTAAAAAAGGGTAAGATGTTAGATGGTGCGATGTGGTTTGGTAAAGTATGTACGGCTGTTTTATTTATTAGCATGCTTTTACTTTTTGTCCTGCCACATATGTCAGTTTGGCTTGTAAATGGGTTGATTGTTTTGAATATAGTAGTTATGGTATTTACACTAATCATGTATATTCCAGTGTTTAAAAAAATGAAAACAGATTTTTAATGTAGGGGTTATTATTAAATTTATTCCTTCGGTACATACTAATAAAAAGTATACCGGAGGTTTTTCATGTTAATTATTAATGGAAAAGTATTTACGATGGAAGATGACATCGTTTATGAGAATGGATATGTTCAATTTGCAGACGGAATCATTACAGGTGTAGGTGATATGGATGATTTGAAGTCTGAAAATACAGAGAATGATATTCTAAATGTGGGTGGAGCATGGGTTATGCCAGGTCTGATTGACGCCCATTGCCATGTTGGGATTTGTGAAGAAAAGTGGGGAGAAATTGCCGATGATTGCAATGAAAGTGTAAAGCCTATAACCCCACAGTTAAGGGCTCTGGATGCGGTCAATCCAATGGATCCTGCTTTTCACGATGCGATTATAGCGGGGATTACATCTTTGATGACAGGTCCTGGTTCTTCAAATGTTGTAGGAGGTCAGGCGGTTTTTTTAAAGACACGGGGACGTAATATTAAAAATATGGTACAGAAAGAGCCGGCTGCAATGAAGGTAGCATTTGGGGAAAATCCAAAAACAAACTTTGGAAAACAACATATGATGCCATGTACGCGGATGGCTGTTGCCGGAATGCTTCGGGAGGAATTATATGAAGCACTTGAATACTATAGAAAAAAGAAAAATGATGAATTGGAGAGTCGGGATTTTAAAAAGGAGTGCTGGATTCCTGTGTTGGAAAAAAGAATTCCATTAAAAGCGCATGTACATCGTGCGGATGACATTTTAACTGCAATTCGGATTGCAAAAGAGTTTGATCTTAATATGACTCTGGACCATTGTACCGAAGGGCACTTGATTGCAGAGGAAATTGCGGAATCGGGGTTTCCGGCTATTGTAGGGCCTGACTTGACATCGCGTTCTAAGCTGGAGATTAAAAATATGAGTTTTAAAACAGCAGGAATTTTAGCACGTTCGGGTGTAAAGGTTGCGATTATGTCGGATCATCCGGTCTCACTTATTCGGTATTTGCCTGTTTATGCCGGATTAACAGTAAAGCAGGGGCTTCGTATGTCGGATGGCTTAAAGGCAATTACAATTCATGCAGCAGAGAACTGTGGTACAGATGACCGGGTGGGCTCTCTGGTAAAGGGAAAAGATGCTGATATTGCAATTTTCACAGGGAATCCTATGGAAATATTTTCGAAGACATTGTATACTATAATTGATGGGGAGATTATATACCGATCAGACGAATAAAGAAGAAGGAAACTGGAAAATTGATGACAAATCACTTAGGAGAATGGCGGAGAGGCTTTTATAAAGGTATTCCAATTGGTATTGGCTATTTTTTTGTGTCATTTACTTTTGGGATGATGGCAGTTATGAGTGGACTTTCACCATGGCTGGCAATTGTTATATCTATGACAAATTTAACTTCAGCTGGGCAATTTGCCGGAACAAATTTAATTTTGTCAGGTGCAGGTGGCATTGAGATTACTCTCACAACATTTGTGATAAATATACGTTATATGCTTATGTCGTTATCACTCTCTCAGAAGATAAGAAAAGGAACAAAAAGGCTAAGTCGTTTGATTTTCAGCTTTGGAGTGACTGACGAGGTGTTTGCAGTAGCTGTTTCAGAGCAGGAGGAACTGACAGGAAGCTATATGTTTGGTTTAATTGCTGCACCGTATTTGGGATGGACAGTAGGAACTGCTTTTGGTGCATTTGCGTCGGGGTTTATGTCGGCACGTGTACAAAATGCGATGGGAATTGCTTTATATGGCATGTTTATTGCAATTATTGTGCCTCCAGCCAAAAAATCCTTTCCGGTATTGTTCACTGTTTTATTTTCTATTGCTCTTCATTTACTGATGGAATGGATTCCGTGGTTTCAAGCTATTTCTTCAGGCTTTCGTATAATTTTTGTAACACTCCTGGCAGCAGGCATTGCTGCCTGGCTTTTTCCTGTTAAGGGAAAGGAGGAGTGCGTATGAATCCATGGATAGCAATGTTTATAATGGCATTTGTTACATATTTACCTCGAATGCTTCCACTTGTATTTGTAGAAGGGAAAATTAAAAATATCTATATTCAGTCACTGTTGTATTACGTACCGTATGCAGTATTGGCTGCGCTTACCTTCCCGGCAATTTTTTCTTCTGTTGGAAGTTCGGTGGGGGCGCTGGCAGGGACAATTACGGCAATTGTTCTAGCCTATTTTGAAAAGGGACTTGTTGTTGTAGCTACTGGAGCGGTAATCGCAGTTTATATTGCGGGATGAGATAGAAAGGGATGGTGTAAGAATGGAAATCGAAAAGAAGTATCTGGTTCAGAAAATACCGGAAGGATTAGAAGAAGCTGAAAAGTGGGAAATTTCACAAGGATATTTGTGTACGTTAGAAAATGCACCAACGATTCGCATCCGGAGAGTTAACAATACGTATATTTTGACTTATAAGAGCCGGGCAGGGGTAAAGCAGGAGCGGGATGTAATCGTTAATCAGGAAGAGGAGCTTCCTATTACAAGAGAATGTTTTGAGCATTTGGCAGAAAAGGTAGACGGTAGATTGATTCAGAAAACCCGTTACCGTTTTCCAATTGGAATTCGTGATACAGCGGAATTGGACATATTTCATGGTGAATTGGAAGGACTTCATTTAGTCGAGGTGGAGTTTAGTACGGTTCAAGACGCAAAAGATTTTGTGGCTCCCAAATGGTTTGGTAAAGATGTAAGTGATGACAAAAGGTTTCGGAATTCCAGTCTGGCAATGAGTAATCTTAAATAAAACATGAAAAATACCTTGTAGTGTAAAGCTGTGAAGCCAGTGCTTATTCTACAAGGTATTTTTATAATACATAGGGTTGCTTTTATTAACTTAGCCAGAAACTAACTTTTGCTGATTTTTTATTATGGACGTCCGCCAGGAAAGTTTCCACCACCAGGACCGCTGCTGCTTCCGCCACCCGTATTGATACTGGAGAGTGTTACAGTAGAATATTCACTCTGATTTACATAGAGGGAATAGGAATTTCCAATTTGTAAATCTGGCGAGGAAACAACTACAGATTGGTATACTTTTTGTGGCGTATGTGATAGCAGAGTCTGATCGGAAGCATCTTTTAAGGCAATTGGAGTATTGGCACTTTGTGTCTGGCTCAATTGAAAACGGATGCTTGGCTGAGTTGAGGTGTCAGAAGGCATTTGATCCATACCAACACTTCCCACAGCAACAAGTGTTCCACCACTGATTTCGAAAGTTCCGTCATAATCCAAAGCACCGTTTCCGCTATTTGTTGGACCATCAACGTAAACATTACCACCTGTCATATAAATATTGCCGTTTACATCAATTCCGTCTCCGGTAGCGTTTATATAGACAGAACCACCGGAAAAGAGAGCCTGATAATTGCTGCTTGAAGAATTTGGAATACCAGGTCCAAAATTGTCACCCCCAAAACCATTGTCTCCGGTTTCGCTATCGGTACCGCCGGCTCCATTAATACCATCATCAGAAGCAATGATAGAAATATCACCACCGGAAATCGTTATATTGGCTCCTTCAATGCCTTCATAGCATTTTTCAATTCTAAGTGTGCCGCTTGAAATTTGCACAGAATCATCAGCATGAATTCCATCGTCTCCACTGGACAAAGTCATTGTTCCCGGTGCCAGACTCATGGAATCGTTTGTATGGACGGTGTCATCACTAGAGGTTATATTATATGTACCTCCATTTATAACAATTGTTCCACTGGTTTTAATTCCTTTGAAGCTGTCTTTGGTTTCTCCTTCTATAGTTGTCAATTTAGAGGTGTTTTTAGTAGAAGATAACTCAAAATTTCCGCCTGAGAAGTTAATGCCGCCATAAGATTGGATGGCATCTTCGTAGCTTGTAATTGTAATATCTGCATTACTGATATTCATATGACCAAGTGCAGTATCGTCAGGGGTTGTTGTTTTGATTCCGTCACCATCGGATGTTACCTGAATTTTCCCGCCTTGAATGCCTAAGGCAGTTTTGCCGGAGATTCCATTATTTCCGGCATTGGTAACAGTAATGTTTCCGCTCATTATTTTTAAAGCGCCAGTAGCCTTGACACCCGTACCAAGTGTACTGGAAACGGAGAGAGTGCCGGAACCATTAATGGTTAGAGGTGCCTGGCGGCAGACAAGTGCTCCATCAGGGTAAATGGTTTCGGTGGTTCCGGTATCCGATGTTTCAGTAGTCGTTTGTGCGGTATCGGTTAAGACATTGGTAGTGTTTTCTTCTAGTGTTACAATGACACGTGCTGTTTTTTTCTTTACGGAGAGAACGCCATCTGTATTGTCGGAAGTTAGATTAACTCCTGCCAGAATCAAATGTACTATACCGGTATCAGTTGTTCCATCTACATCAACTTCAATTCGGCCGCTTGAAGAAGTACCGGATAGACGATATGTACCACTTTTGGAAATCGTAATTTTATTTTTTTTGCTGATACTGTACAGGATGTTACCAGAGGTATCAGTTACATCCTGACTCTGACTGTTTTCTGAGAGAATAGAAACGGCAATGGCATTGGAGGAATCCGTTATAGTATCTTGTTCATCATAATCAATTCCTGGAGCCGGTGTATAACTTCCATCTGTGACATCTGTTGGTGACGAGGATGGTAAATCTGGTGTAATACTGCCTGTAGGGGGAACTATGCTACCTGTTGGAGCCATTGATGGTATGGTGCTTTGAGTAGGTAACAATGTATTTCCAGTTGGGGCTGATGATTGTGAATGAGATGAAGAAGAGGAAGTTACAGAACTAGAAAGGAGTTGATTATCGGAAGGAATTATGAACATGTAATCTGAATAGAAACGCCCTGGTTTTGCATTGCGGAGCTTTTTCACAGTCATTTTTTTGGATGAGCGTACAGCCAAAACACGTAATGTTTGAGTTGAAGAAAACGTGAATTTCTTGGAACGACCGGATTTTAAGTAAGTCTTTTTCTGAAAGGAACTACCGATTGTATAAAAAACTTTATATCCTTTTTTTGCCTTTAGAGTTACTGTGATACTTTCGGAATAGGAGCCGGATGTTTTAGAAATCGTGTATCCTGCCGGTTTTTTCACATTAAGTATAAATTTTTGTTGCTTTCCCGTCTGTTTGTTTCGAACAGTAATCATTGTTTTCCCGTTTTTCTTCGCTGTAATAACTCCATTAGCGTCAATAACAGCTACTTTCGTTTTTTTGGAAGAAAAAGTCAATTGGTTTGTCGATACAGAAGTTTTCAATGTATATACAGAGCCCGTACACATTGTCATACTTGATGCTGACAGACCTATGATTCGATTTTTTTGCTTTGCCTGCATTGTGCCAGGTATGGAGATTGCAGAAAGAACTAGTGCAAAGACCAGGATAAGAGAAAATACAGGTGATTTAAGTTTTTGCATAATAACCCTCCTTAAAAATATTATTGATAATAAAAGTATACTGGAAAGATGTGTAATAAAGGTGAACAAAGCAATAAAATTAGTATGAAAAAGAACGCTGATACGGTTATTTTTCACACCGTCTTCGGTAACATATCCTTCCTCGGTTGATGAAGCAATCCGTCCTTTTGGTTTCGTAAAGCCGAATGGTATACTCGTTATGACTAATGCGAATATGATAAATAGGGATATTCTTTTTTCATAGCACTATCCTTTGTTCTAAGTAATTTTGCAATTGTTTTTATAATAAACATTTCTTTTATTTATATTTTTATTATAACATACTACTTTTCGGAGTATAATAAATTTTACCCAATTTTACAATCCAGTCTATCTCAATTCCTTTATAGAAACTATATGGTTTTATCAGTAACAAAGAAAAAATAGTAAACCGGACTCTATCCGAACAAAAACAATTGTGATATAATGAACGCATAAGCATGAGCGCAGTTTTCGAAGGAATGTGCTGACTGC
>CATZVV010000078.1 GCA_958425285.1 uncultured Lachnoclostridium sp.
GGCTCCGTCCTCTTCCTTGCTGCTGAATAAAACAGATTCAGACTTTCCCCTATCTGTACATCCAGAAAAAATTTTCCCGCTGTCTCTGCCAGTATCTCCAGTCTTAAGCTGCGTTCTCCCTTTGCCGGAACCACCGTGACCCGATGACAAAATGGCAACACTTCCTGACAGACAGCTTCATACTCCTTATCTGCAAAAATACCCATAATTGCGTGAAACTTTAAACCTGAACAAAGTTTTTCAAGGGACTCCTTTAATGCCTTTGCCCCTTCCTTATTATGCGCACCGTCTGCAATCGTCAAAGGCTCTTTGGAAATCACCTCAAACCGCCCGCTCCACATCGCCCTACAAATTCCTGCTCTGATTTGCTCAGATGTAACAGGAAACCGTTTATTTTCCCTCAAAACACAAATTGCCGTTACCGCATTAAGGATCTGATATAACCCCGGCATTTTTGTTACATAATACTCTCCTTTATAAATAAATCTGCTTTCCTCAAGATTCGAATGCAGAATTTCAATTTCTTCTTCCTTTACAAACTGACAGAGAACATTTACCTTTTTGCACTCATTTTTCAATACATGCACAACTTCTTCTTTTTGGGGAGCACTGAAAACCTGTGCTCCTTCTTTGATTATTCCCGCCTTTTGTTTTGCAATTTCCTCTATTGTGCTTCCCAAAACAGCCATATGATCCATTCCAATTGGGGTAAAAACTGCCGCTTCTGTATTTTTTACTATATTTGTAGAATCTTCTTTTCCCCCAAGACCAGCCTCTAAAATAACAACATCGCAATTTCTTTTTTCGAAAAACCAGAAAGCCAGCGCAGTCTGCATTTCAAAAACAGTAGGCAGATTTTCCCCCTCCTGCTCCATCTGTTTCACAATTTCCCTTATTTTTGTTATTCCTTCCGCAAATTCCTGCTCCGTAATATACTCAATCCTCTGTCCCTGAATTTGGAACATTTCCCTGTCTTCAAAAACTGCAGGTGAGACAAAACGCCCTGTCTGCCAACCTGCTTCACTCAAAACTGAACTTAGATACGTTCCTACAGAACCCTTTCCATTTGTTCCAGCAATGTGTATCATTTTGCAGGCATTCTGCGGATTCTCCATCCGCTCCATCAGCGAATGCATCGTACGCAATCCAAAAACACTTCCCCTTTTTCCTGCCTGCCCAAAATATTCCTTTGCCTCCCGGTAGTCCATTCTTCTCTTTTTCCTCCCTTTAATACTGCTTCAAGTGTGGTCCCTGAACCACAAAAGCAAGACAACGGCTGCCATTTCAGCAACCGTTGTACTTTTTTATACAATCGAAAAGTCCGTGTTTGCCATATCGGCAAACCTGCTAAAACTATTTTACAATACGAACTTTTAAAACACCATCAATCGCATTTAACTTTTCTACTAATGCCTGTGTTGCTTCAGCAGCAATATCGAATACACAATATGCATATTCCCCACGGCTCTTATTAATCATATTCTCAATATTTATTCCCTCTGCTGAGAATACACCCGTAAACTGTGTCAGCATATTTGGAACATTTTTATGACAAACCGTAATACGTCCCTGCGCACCACACTTTCCTGCGTCGCAGTTTGGATAGTTTACGGAATTAATAATAGAACCATCCTCAATATAGGCACGAATTTCATTCACTGCCATAACCGCACAATTGTCCTCTGATTCTGCAGTTGAAGCTCCCAAATGAGGTGTTGCAATAACCCCTTCCATATTGGCAGTCTTTGCATTTGGGAAATCGGTTACATATTTTGCAACCTTTCCAGAAGCAAGTGCCTCCTTCATATCATCATCATTTACAAGTGTATCTCTGGACAGGTTTAAGATAACAGCTCCATCCATCTGGTCAAAGGCTGCTTTATTAAACATTCCCTTTGTTTCGTCTGTCAATGGCGCATGAACTGTAATATAATCGCAAGAGCTGTAAATGTCATCAAACGTTTTTACCAGTTTAATATCTCTTGACATATTTAAAGCATGCGTTACAGAAAGATATGGGTCGCATCCGATTACCTCCATGCCAAGATGAACTGCTGCATTGGCAACAAGAACACCAAT
This sequence comes from uncultured Lachnoclostridium sp., assembly GCA_958425285.1. Classification (GTDB taxonomy): domain Bacteria; phylum Bacillota; class Clostridia; order Lachnospirales; family Lachnospiraceae; genus UBA933. The sequence goes on from CATZVV010000078.1 coordinate 2,080, forward strand.
TGCACCAAGGCCGATAACACCAAGCTTTTTGCCTTGAATTTCTGTTCCGGCAAATGCTTTTTTCGCTTTCTCCATCGTCTTATTGATATTTTCGTCTGTCTTATTTTCTTTTACCCAGTCCATACCACCTGCAATATCACGCGCAGCCAATAGCATTCCTGCAATTGCAAGTTCCTTTACACCATTGGCATTTGCACCCGGTGTATTAAATACAACAATTCCTTTTTCTGCACATTTATCAAGCGGAATGTTATTTACTCCGGCACCCGCTCTCGCTACAGCAAGAAGTTTATCAGAAAGTTCCATATCATGCATTGCTGCACTACGCACCAACACAGCTTCCGCTGTTTCATAACTATCGCTAATCACATAATCTTCGGTAAATAAATCCAAACCCACATTGGCAATCGGATTTAAGCAATTTACTTGAATACTCATAAAATCCTCCATTCCGGCACTATTTATTCTCTGCTTCAAATTTCTTCATAAATTCTACCAAAGCTTCTACACCAGCCTTTGGCATTGCATTATAGATGCTGGCTCTCATACCACCAACCGTACGGTGACCTTTCAAATTCTCAAGTCCTGCTGCTTTTGCTTCCTTTACAAATTTTGCATCCAGTTCTTCATCTCCGGTTACAAACGGCACATTCATAAGTGAACGGTCTTCTTTCCGCACTGTCCCCTTGAATAACTCACTGGAATCAAGGAAATCATAGAGAATTTTAGCCTTTTCTTCATTTCTCTTTTTCATTTCCCCTAAGCCGCCCATTTTCTTCAGCCATTTAAACACTTTTCCGCAAATATAAATACCATATGCCGGTGGTGTATTATACAATGATTTAGCATCTGCATGTGTTTTGTACTGCAGCATAGTAGGCGTACCTTCCATTGCCTCATCCGGAATCAAATCTTCACGAATAATTACAATTACCATACCTGCCGGTCCTATATTTTTTTGTACTCCACCATAAATAATACCGTATTTTGTTACATCAACCGGTTCTGACAGGAAACAGGATGAAACATCAGCAACAAGAGTTTTTCCTTTCGTATTTGGAAGTGTTTTAAACTTTGTTCCATAAATGGTATTGTTTTCGCAAATATATACATAGTCCGCATCTTCAGAAATTGATAAATCAGAACAATCCGGAATATAAGAAAAAGTTTCATCTGCAGATGATGCAACCGCATTTACTTTTCCATATTTAGAAGCTTCCTGATATGCTTTCTTTGCCCACTGTCCGGTAATTATGTAATCAGCCACTTTATTTTTCATCAGATTCATTGGAATCATGGCAAACTGCTGGGATGCTCCCCCCTGTAAAAATAATACTTTGTAATTATCCGGAATGTTCATCAGTTCTCTTAAGTCCTTCTCTGCTTCTTCAATGATCGTAGCAAAAGCGGCAGAACGATGGCTCATTTCCATTACAGACATTCCGGTACCTTTGTAATCGAGCATTTCATCTGCTGCTTCTTTCAATACTTCCTCCGGCAACACAGCCGGTCCTGCTGAAAAATTGTAAACTCTAGACACTTTTGTTTCCTCCTGTTTTATATTTGATTCATTTAAATTTATGCCCTATGAATAATTATAGGGATTATTGCGTTTCTTGTCAATAAGCAATGCATGCATTCCAAAGAATGCATGCCACTTCCTTCTACAAGTCCTTTTCATCAAAAACTTCTTCAATCGGCGCACCTGGTGCTACCATTGGGAAAACTTTGTCATCATGATCAATAACACATTCAATTACAAATGGCTCCTTTGCTTCCATAGCCGTTTGAATTGCCTCATCCACCTCTTCCGGTTTCGTAACACGGATTGCTTTTGCTCCCATAGCTTCTGATAATTTTACGAAATCAACCTTATCTTCTAATATCGTATTGGAATATCTCTGCCCATAGAACAAAGTCTGCCATTGTCTTACCATTCCAAGTGCATGATTATTAAATACAACCTGAATAATCGGAATATTATAACGGGTAGCTGTAGCAATTTCGTTCATATTCATACGGAAGCATCCGTCACCTGCAATATTAAATACATATTTATCCGGATTGCCCGTTTTAGCACCAATGCATGCACCAAGGCCATAACCCATTGTTCCCATACCGCCAGAACTAATAAAAGTACGGGGTTTTCTATATTTAACATACTGTGCTGCCCACATCTGATGCTGCCCTACATCTGTTGTAATAATTGCATCACTGTTTGTCAGGGCATCAATCCGCTCCATCACATATGGTCCCGTCAGGACATCCTTGCGATACTGCATTGGAAGCGCTGCCTTGCGTGCCATAACTTTATCCATCCACTCTTTATGATACTGGTTTTCCAGTTTACGGTTAAATATCTCTAAAACAGACTTTAAATCTCCTACAATACTATAGTCAACTCTTATATTTTTATTAATTTCTGCAGCATCTACATCTATATGAATAATTTCCGCATTATAAGCAAATTTCTTTGCATTTCCGGTTACACGGTCTGAGAATCGGACACCAAGTGCAATCAGCAAATCACATTCAGTCACACTCAGATTGGAAGTTTTTGTTCCATGCATACCAAGCATTCCGGTATATCTCGCATCTGTTCCGTCAAAAGCCCCTTTTCCCATCAGACTATCACATACCGGAGCATCTACCTTCTGAACAAACTCTGCAAGTTCTGCCTGTGCACCTGAAATAATGGCTCCGCCCCCAACAAAAATCATTGGCTTCTTCGCCCTGCGAATTGCCTGAAGTGCCGTCTCTACATCCTTTTCTTCAATGGTATCTGTTTTCCGACATACAATTTCCGGATGTTTTGGCTGAAATTCACCTTTGGCAGCTGTTACATCCTTTGTAACGTCTACAAGCACAGGACCAGGTCTTCCGCTTTGAGCAATTTTAAAAGCCCGCCGTACCGTAGAAGCCAGATCTTTTATATCCTTTATAATGAAACTGTGCTTTGTAATCGGCATCGTAACTCCGGCTATATCAACTTCCTGAAAACTATCCTTTCCCAACATCGGTACGGTTACATTACATGTAATCGCTACCATTGGAACGGAATCCATATAAGCGGTTGCAATTCCTGTAACCAGATTGGTTGCTCCCGGTCCGCTCGTCGCCATGCAAACTCCAACTTTACCCGTTGAGCGGGCGTAGCCATCTGCTGCATGAGAAGCCCCCTGCTCATGGGATGTTAAAATATGCTTCAATTTGTCCTGATATTTGTATAATGCATCATAGACATTTAATATCGTTCCACCCGGATAACCGAATACGGTATCAACGCCCTGTTCCAACAAGCATTCAATAATAATCTCAGATCCTGTTAATTGCATGTTGCACCTCTTTCTGTTCTCTCTCTGTTTATCTTTATTTCAATATTGCACCCTTATTTCCTGAAGTAACCATATTCGCATATCTTGCCAGATATCCGGTTGTCACTTTTGGTTCTCTCGGCTGCCACTTTGCACGACGTTTTTCAAGTTCTTCGTCAGAAACAACAAAGTCAAGTGTATTTTCAGGTATATTGATTTTTATAATATCGCCTTCTTCTACAAGTGCAATCGGACCGCCGACTGCTGCTTCCGGTGATACATGTCCAATGGATGCACCACGGGATGCCCCTGAAAAACGTCCGTCTGTAATCAGTGCCACACTTGAGCCAAGTCCCATTCCGGCAATGGCAGACGTAGGATTCAACATTTCACGCATACCCGGACCGCCTTTAGGACCTTCATAGCGAATTACAACAACATCACCTTCTACAATTTTACCTGTTTTAATTGCTTCAATTGCATCATCTTCACAATCAAATACTCTGGCAGGTCCTTCGTGAACCATCATTTCCTCCGCAACGGCAGAACGCTTTACAACTGCTGTATCTGGTGCCAGATTTCCTTTCAAAATCGCAATTCCACCTGTTTCACTATATGGTTTTTCCACCGTTCGAATGACATTTTCATCTTTATTTATTGCATTTTCAATATTTTCACCAACGGTTTTTCCAGTACATGTAATCAAATCTGTATATAATAAATCTTTTTTTGTTAATTCTTTCATAACAGCATATACGCCACCGGCCTCATTCAAATCTTCCATATATGTGTGTCCTGCCGGTGCAAGATGGCAAAGGTTTGGTGTCTTTGCACTAATTTCATTTGCTATCTCTAAGTTCAAATCAAGACCTACTTCATTTGCAATTGCAGGAAGATGAAGCATAGAGTTTGTTGAACAGCCAAGTGCCATATCAACTGTTAATGCGTTCATAAATGCTTTTTCTGTCATAATATCACGAGGACGAATATTTTTTTCATACAGCTCCATAACTTTCATTCCCGCATGTTTTGCCAGACGAATACGTTCTGAATATACGGCAGGAATCGTTCCATTTCCTCCAAGCCCCATGCCGATTGCCTCTGTCAGACAGTTCATGCTGTTTGCTGTATACATACCTGAACAGGAACCGCATGTCGGACATACTTTCTGCTCAAATTCCAAAACATCATCCTCTGTCATTTTTCCGGCAGCATGAGCACCTACTGCTTCAAACATACTGGACAAACTTGTCTTGCATCCTTTTACCCTTCCGGCAAGCATCGGACCACCACTTACAAATATTGTAGGCACATTGACACGTGCTGCTGCCATCAAAAGGCCAGGTACGTTTTTATCGCAGTTTGGCACCATAACAAGTGCATCAAACTGATGTGCGAGTGCCATGCACTCTGTCGAGTCAGCAATCAAATCCCTTGTTACAAGCGAGTATTTCATACCAACATGCCCCATCGCAATTCCGTCACATACGGCAATTGCAGGGAATACAACCGGTGTACCGCCTGCCATTGCTACGCCCAGTTTTACAGCATTTACAATTTTATCAATATTCATATGCCCCGGCACAATTTCATTATAAGAACTCACAATACCTACCAATGGTTTTTTCATTTCTTCTTCTGTCATTCCCAATGCATTAAACAGGGAACGGTGCGGAGCCTGCTGCATCCCTTTTTTTACATGATCACTTTTCATCGTAATTTCCTCCTTATGAAGCATTTTTATATTTCCTCAATAATTTTGTCGCCCATTTCTTTTGTTCCAAGCAGCGTTTTTCCTTCTGACATAATATCAATCGTCCGATAACCTTTTCTCAGAACTTCCTTTACCGCATTTTCTACAGCATCCGCTTCTTTTTCCATATCAAACGAATACCGAAGCATCATTGCTGCAGATAAGATAGTTGCAATTGGATTAGCTTTATTCTGTCCGGCTATATCCGGTGCTGAACCATGACTTGGTTCATAAAGACCAACTGTAGTCTCACCCAAACTTGCAGACGACAACATACCGAGCGAACCAGTCACCATACTTGCCTCGTCTGACAAAATATCTCCAAACATGTTTTCTGTCAAGATAACATCAAATTGCTTCGGATCTTTTACAAGCTGCATTGCACAGTTATCAACAAGCATATCCGTCACTTCTACTTCCGGATAATCTGCACTGACCTCTTTAACTATTTCTCTCCATAAACGAGAAGAATCAAGCACATTTGCCTTATCCACGCTGCAAACCTTTTTATTTCTCTTCATTGCCACATCAAATCCCCATTTTGCAATTCGACGGATCTCGTTTTCATCATACACTAGAGAGTCATTTGCGACACGCACGCCATCAACTACTTCTGTAGAACGTGCTCCGAAATAAAGTCCTCCTGTCAATTCACGGACAACGAGAAAGTCAAAGCCACCTTCTGTTATCTCTTCCTTTAATGGGCACGCACCTTTTAATTCATCGAAGAGAATTGCCGGGCGCAAATTGCT
>CATZVV010000079.1 GCA_958425285.1 uncultured Lachnoclostridium sp.
AGATTACAAATGAACGCGCAAGTGCCTGGCGGCTGACAGGTCTGGGAGGCGCGGCCGGCATGCTTTATAGGAATATTCTGGATGAATTTGCAGAAGAGGTCAACACAGACTTGTATCTGCTTCCGGTAACAGCAGAGGAAACCGCTATCTATGCCGCAGACCAGTACACACCTGCTGACCTTCAGATGCGTCTTGAAAGAAAAAAATCTTTAAAAGGATTTGTGAGCCATCCGTTGTCAGAGTCGGTTCTGTATTATAGCCTCAAGAGTAAAACCCTGACGGTGCATCAGTCCTCATTGGTGAAAAAAACTCTGGTCTAAGAGCCGGTATGGGAATCTACTGATGCAGTAAACGGTAAATAGACGGAGAGGAGAACCAAAATGCGTGAATATGATGAAAACCAGGCATATGAGGAAGTCAGGGACGATTTCCTTAGTGAATATAAGGCATAGTTAGAACGCGGAGGAAATGGGGAGAAGCTGGTAATGGTGGCGGAGGGTACTCCTTTTGAATCCTTTACATTCAAAGAAAATGGTCCTTTACTATGTACCAGCATATTTATGGAACTGGTGTACAGAAATTGCTATATTTTTGCCATACGGGAAATTGATGAGGCAGTATCGGATATCCTGGAGATTCAGGTTGAGGCAGAGCGGATATCCCAGGAGCGGCTGGCAAAATTAGAAAATGTAATCGTGTTTCCAGTGAATCTATCACATTGCAGGGATAAGCTGGAAGAGAATGGTATTGCATATTTACCCTTTGAGGATATGGCGGTCACTTTTCAATTCTGCATTGAGGACGACAACAGGTCGTATCGCGGGGATGTTACAAGAGAATGGCTGGATAGGCAGGGGTTAAATGCAAAGGAACTCTTTGAAAAAGTAAGGTATAAAGATTTGGAGCAAATTGGGGGTGAAATTAAAAACATAGAGCAGGTAGGGGAAAAATCAGGGGAATCACAGCAGGCTGCTTTGTATGGCATCAATGGCTTTGGTGCTGCCCTTTATCCAAATGTTATGGAACAAGTGGTTAAAAAAATGGGCAGTGAGGTGCTTATCATCCCTGAAGAATCCTATACGGCCTATATCCAGACACCGGATATCAAGAGTGCTGCAAAACTGCAAGAAGAATTACAGGAGGACAATCGCGTGAATGCGTTGACTGGCGATAGGCATCTTGTACTCTCTGGAAAAATATTTAAATATGATACCAACAAGAAAAACCTAGTCCCGGCAATGGAACATATCGTTGAAAAGCATAAAGTGAAATAAAAACGCTTTAACCGGGTGAAATGCAAATGGCCAGAAAGGAAAGATGAGAGATGAATTATTATAGTGAGAGCGAGGCATATGACGAATTACGAGAGGATTTTATTGATGAATTCAAAGACCAGCTACAAGTAAGAGACAAAGGGGAGGAACTGAAACTGGTAGCTGAAGGAACGCCATTTGAAGCCATTACGCTGAAAGACGGCGGGGAGTTAGTTTGCCCCAGCATTCCGATGGAACTGGTTTATCTCAATTGTTATGTCACTGAAAGCATCGAGATAGACGAGGCTGCCACGTATATTCTGGGCATATTTGATGAAGTTGAGTGGATACCGCGCAATCAACTGGAGCAGATCGCGCATGTACTTATTTATCCTATGAATTTAGCAGAATATCAGGATAAACTGGTGGAAGGAAACATTGCATACATGCCATATCAGGATATGGCAGTTACTTTCCGGTTCTGGATTGAAAAAGAGGAGAAATCGTACTGCGGAGACGTTACAGAAGAGCATTTGGAAACATGGGGAATCGGTGTGGAAGAACTTTTTGAGAAAGTCAGATACAGGGATTTGAAAGAAATAGGCGTGGATATTGTAAATATGTACGATTCGCTGACCAGCAGATTTGAGAATGATCAATCAATCTTTTTAAGACCGACGGATGGTGTGCCAATAGCATTGAAGGAAATGTATCAAGTTTATGGTATGAATGGATTTGGCGCTGTTTGGTATCCAAGGGTTATGGAGCAATTACATGAGATATTAGGAAACGAGATGTTGATTGTTCCTCATGATGTCTACTGTGCTTATATCCAGACACCGAAACTTGGTAGCGTATCAGAACTTCAGGAAGAACTGCAAGTTGACAATGAGGTGAAAGCGGCATATGGGGAAGGGCGTCATATAATGTCTGAGCAGATTTTTAAATATGATTTGGATAAAAGAAATCTGGTTCCAGCAGTTGAAGCTAAAATCGAAAAAAAGAAAATAAGATAAGAAGGTGAGCAAATGGAACCGCTAACATATGAGCAGTTTAAGCAGATTTATTTACAGGAAATAGAAAGGCTTTTAAAACAGCGTGGATATACAATCAAGCCTGTGATTATAGGAGAAGGGCTATCTTTTGAAAACATAACTTTGGACTTAGGCGAAAAAATTTGCCACAGTATAGATATCCAGGAAGTTTACGCAGCTCATTTCAAAAATAATTATCCTAAGTTCCATATTGCAGAACAAACATTAAAATGTTTTCGTGACTTTGGGGTGGTGCAAAGGGAGCAGGTCGAAAGTAAGGAAAACATACTGGCCTTTGCGACAAATTTGAATAAAAGCAAAGAGACACTGGAAAAAGCCAGGATACCATATCTTGTAATTGATGACATGGCAGTATATTTTAAGTTTATACATGAAATACCTTTCGGCAAAACTATGGAAAGTATTGTATATGACAGTCATTTACAAAAGTGGGGCTGTTCTGTAGAGTTAGTATTTAATATTGCAAAACAAAACAAGGCTCAGGAAATTGGTGCCTGTGCAGTTAACTGGGTAGAATTACCAGAGGATAAATTATTCGGGCGCGTGCAAACGATTGTAGATGCTAAACACCTGTGTTATGAGCCGTATGATCTATTCGGATTAAATGGAACCGGAGCAATGTTTTATCCAGAAGTGTTACACGAATTTGAGGAGGTAATTCATGAACATTTAATTATCGTACCTTATTCGGAGAGGGAAGCAGCCGTAATACCAGAAAGTTGTATGCGAGAAGCGTGGGTGCAAAAAGAACTTCATCAGAACATAGAAAAAACAGAGCCACGGTTAAAATTGTCCAACCATGTTTATTCGTATGAAAACGGCAAATTAAATAGGCTCAAGGAAACACTGGAGGAGGTGCTATCAGCCATGAGCCGTGAGGCGGACGCTGTAGCTGTAAGTTATGAAAATGTAACAAAACATAAGAGAGAGGGGAGGTAGGACTATGTTTACAAAAGCAGATTTGGAATATGAAGATTTTATCAAACTCTTTACTCATGAAATCAGTTACAATTTAAAAATGCTGGGAGTATCTTGGAGAGCTAGGTATGAAATTGTCAATGAAAGCGGAACGGCCTTGACGGTGATTCGCGGAAATCATGGTGACTTTCCGCCCATTTCCATCTTTGACTATTATGAAAAATTTTTACAGGGAACGCCGTGGGGAGTTGCCGCACGCAAAGCAACAGAGGAATTTTTCAATGAAAGAATTACAAAATACGCGTTGAAAGACATAGGAGTATTCCAACCGGATATGGTGATTCCGTCATTTGTTAATGCGGAAGAAAATGCCGAAATGCTAGATAAGATACCGCATTTAAAGTTTGAAGATCTGGCAATTATTTTACGAGTTGTATATCAATCACTTGGTGGTATTAATCTTGATTTGATGGTTACAGGAGAATTACTTGAGGAATGGAACCTGGATTTTGGACAACTTTATCAGATAACTTTGGATAATTCCAAAAATATTGAATCAGTGCAGGTAATAGAACTATACAAGATAATGGCTGAAATGATACATTTTAAAGCGTCCTCGAAGGATATGCCGATCTTCTTAGTGGTAACAAATACCAATCAACATTGGGGGGCTGCTTCCATTCTGTATAAAGATAAAATGAATGAACTAGCAGAAATTATGGGGACGACTGATGTTCTGTTGGTTCCAATGAGTGCTGATAACATACTTGCAATGCCACACCTGGACGATGACGGAATACGCAACCTGGTAAATGCGCTGCATGACAGCAATAAGTTGATTACTGGGAGTGCAAAATCGCTTTCGGAAAATATTTATTGTTATAGTAGTGTCAACAATCAGTTTCATATGATTTCTTCACATGAGCATAAACTGAAAGACGCAAGGAGATATGGCAGATAAGCAGTCTATAATTACCGAAATGGAGGAATTATTACATTGACAAAACAAGAATACTATATATCTTTTACAGAACAAATGAATAGTTATTTAGAAAAGTTGGGTTTAGGGTGGAAGGCTGTGCTGCCTTATCATAACTCGGATGGGAATACGATAATTATGCAGGGAGGGCCGCTGAACGAGGCAACAGGTATTTTTCCATTTGTGGATTATAACCGGTTTACGTATATGGACGAGTCTTTGGAACTGGGGGTTAAAAATTCGTTAGAAATATATTTGCGGGACGAAAAAGTAACCAAAGCCGCATTAAAGGATATGGGGGTATTTTTACCAGATTTTGTTGTCCCTACTTTTCTCAATGTAAAAAGAAATAAAGCAACGCTGGAAAGTGTCCCACATGAGTTATATGTAGATGGAGACCTTGCAATCACATTGAGAATTACCTATCACCCGACAGATACTTTGTTGGAAGATCTAAAAATCAATCTAAACGTGACAGATGATATTCTTAAAGAATTTGGAATGGATTTTGATACCCTTTACCAGTATTCGCTTATGAATCCGGTAAATCAAAAAAATATTACGATGAAACCATTTAGCAACGACCCAGAAACGAGAGAAATATATATAATGTCCACAGAAGCCCATTATTTAGGCGCTTCTGCTATGCTGTATGAAAGCAAAATACATGAAATGTCAGATAAATTAGGTGGAGATATGATACTAATACCCAATAGCATCAATCACTGTCTTGCGTTATCAAATAAAAACAAAGCAGGAAAAAGCTGGGTTCAGGAAACTCTTTATAATGCCAAACAAGACGGATATCAGAAACGAGAGATGGATTTATCTGATTATCTATATGCTTATAATAGGGAAACAGATGAAATACGTAAAACCAGCCAGAGGGTGAGGCAGAAGCCTAAAATGAATAAAAACGTTAGCAGGTAACTTTTCATGTGATTCAGAAAAGAGCCTGCTTTTTCATTAAAATAAAGGAGGATAAGAATATGAACCTTAAATTATATAAACAGTTTTCAGATGCTTACCAGCAATGTATCCGTTCCGCTTTTGAGGATTCTGCGATTCGTGGGGAAGTAAGAACGGTGGCTAAGGGTCTACCGACCGAGGGAACCACAATTTTATTTGAACGGGAGGGGAGGTACTGCCCTGTCATTCCGGTAAGAGAAGCATTTTTGAGAGCGGAGATGTTTGACACCTGGGAGGAGGAATTGGCGGACCGGGCCATGGAAGTGTTCTCTGATGCGGAAGCGGAGGATCTGCGTATTGCAGTCGGCCAGTTGGAACAGCCGGAATATGTGGCAGTATACGCCGCTAACCATAGAAGTGACCTGGACGCCCTGAAAAAGAATGATATGCCTTATCAGGTTATGGGTGACATGGTGCTTTACTATATGTTTCATGCACCGCTGGGAGACGGGCGTTATTATCAGGCGGAAGTGACCAATAAACATTTGGAATCCTGGAAAATGAGAAAGAGTGAACTTCATAATTTTGTGCTGGAGCATTCGCTGGTTTCCATGGAGAGTAAAATCTATCCGTTGTGTGAAAAAATTGAAAACGTGCTGGAAGGTATTTCATGCTGCCTGAATCATGGAGAGGCAGAGGACAGCCTTGGTTATGTGGTCACGGGACCAGGAGGCGCGGCAAGCGTATTGTACTGGGATATCTTACAGGAACTTAGCCGCTTGATGCCGGACAGCTTTTATATCCTGCCGTATTCGGAACGGGAGGCTTATATCTTTCCTGATACTATGGGAGCACTGGCACCGGCGTTTTCAATTGATGATGTCCACAAGAATGGAAATCGTCAGGTTCGCCATAGCCTGGCCGGGTACGCTATATCAAGCCATGGTTTCCACTATTCACCATCAGAAAATAAATTGCAGACCACACGCGAATGGTTGAAGGATTAAAGAATGACATACGAAGAATATAAACAGGAACTGTTCACAGAACTTGGGCGTCACATTGATGAAGAGCAGCAGAGATTGATAGTAATAGCAGAAGGTACGGACAATGAGGAAATAGCCCTTGAGCTTATGCAGCCACCTGTGTGCAGCCAGTCATTGTCAATCCAGAGCTTATATAGACAGCGGAATGACGAAGAATTGACGGCACAGGCAAGCGGTATCTGCGATTACTTTGAAAAAAAGCGTCCCATTGAAACGATTGAGCAGTTAGAAAATGTTACGATATGGGCTGCAAATTTTGAAAAGTCAGCCGAAAAATTGGAAGGGAACGATATGCCATATCTGCCTGTTGGGGACATGGCTGTGTATTTTCAGTTTTTTGATGAGGTCTATGACGAGGAAGAGCAGTGGCCTCAGGATTATAAAAGACCTGTCCAAAATGAGCATTTAAAGCAGTGGGGACTTACGGCACAGGAATTATTTGATAAGGTCAAATATTTCGATATGAATGAACGCCTTCAGACGGTCTTAGATACGAGCAGAGCTGTTCTGGCTCATACCTTAGGGGCGTTAAGCGGGGCGCTTCCAGACACAAAAGACTACTATGGAGTGTACAGCGAGAATGGGATCGCAATCATGTTCTATCCCGATGGTTTGAGTGAAATCGCAAGGCGTTTGGGCGATGACCTGTATATCATGCCATTATCAAATGATAAAATCCTTGTCTGTCCAAAATCAGGACACAGATTGGAAACTTTGCAGGAAGTAGTAAAAAAGAGCAGTGAGATGGATAAGAGAGCAGAAGTGTTCCCTGTCCAGGTCTCTAATAGGGTGTTCCAGTTTGATGCCGGGAGCCTTGCAATCCAACCGGCAGTGGCGCAGACAGAGAAAAAAACGCGACATCAGGCAAGGTAGGATTCGGCATTAGAATTTGAAAGGGGGTGGTGAAGCCCAATCCAATCAAGAATCCAGCAGTCATAGAAATTTAATTTGTACCAGTAGCTCGTAACTTATTCGGAAACTGATTACATTCAAACATTTGAAAGGAGGTAAGAGGTAATCCCGGGTAAAATGTGTAGCTACACCCTCTAAGAAGGGAATTGGATTATAAATTAATAAATTTTTGTGAGTTCGACAAATATGCAGTAAAAAGTTATTGCGCCATACATGGGGTTGACGAGAGTGCCAACCTTGGGGATATTACGAAAGTTGATGAGAAAAAGCTACCTTATTTCAGTTTTATTTGCGGTGGGAGTCCGTGTCAGGATTTCTCCCTAAGTGGGAAGCTGGCCGGTTCCGTCTGGAGGTGCAGAGATTGTGGGCATGAGGTGAACCCGCTGCAGATACATTGGAGCAAACGGAATTTTTGTGAGGAATGCGGCTCAAAGAACCTGGATAAAACAAGGTCCTCTCTCCTTGTAGAGTGGCTCCGGGTTATCCGGGAAGTGAAGCCAGTATTTGGAATTTATGAAAATGTAAAAAATATTGTTCAGGCAAGGTTTCTAAACAGCACGTTCCGTCTATTTGAGCAGGAATTGCAAGAATATGGCTACAACACCTATTGGAAGGTACTGAACGCGAAAAATTATGGGATTCCTCAAAACCGGGAACGGGTATACCTCGTCCTGATTAAGAAGGAATGTGATAATGGAGAATTCGTGTTCCCAGAGCCAGTGGAAGATGGGAGGCGGCTGATGGATCTCCTTGAAGATGAGGTAGATGAAAAATATTATCTGTCAGATGATAAAGTGCAGAA
>CATZVV010000080.1 GCA_958425285.1 uncultured Lachnoclostridium sp.
TTAGCTGTATCAATAACACTTCCTCCGCCTAAGCCAATGGTGCAGTCACAGTTTTCGGACAAATAAATATCGCGTCCATTGTCAATGATCTGAAGGGTTGGTTCGCTTGTCACTTCATATGTAACGGCGGATAGACCGGCATCCTGTAAAAGAGAGGAGACTTTTTTTGATGCTTCAGAGTGCATGCTGAATGTTACGAATAGCGCCTTTTTCTTTTTATACCATTCTAAGATGGGAATGACTTCTTCAATCCTGTTTTCTCCAAAAATAAGCCTCCTGTTCAATACCAATTCAAAACCGTTTGTAATTGCCATGATAGATCCTCCTTAAATTTTATAATTGTTTATTAATTAAATATGGTAAACATTGAGTAAGGAATGTTATATTTGATAGTATACAATTGCTGGAATTAAAAGTCAACAATTTAATCAACAAATAACAAAAATGCTGAAAACGTGAAGGGAGGGGGAAGCGTATAAAAATACTGAATATATAGGGACCAACATGAAAAAATATAAAAAATACTAAAACTTTAAAGAGCATTGGGGATGGGGGGGGGGGGGTGGTATAGTACATTGATGTTTAAAAAGAGACAAATCAATTAAAAAAGTTGATGTAAATATTGACATTTTATTGGATTATATGTATACTATTTTATATAAACAAACATTGAAATTGTTGACTTTTTGGAGGGGCGGAATTATGGATAAATGTTTTTATTGCGAAGATGGCGTAAGGAGAGAGAGCCTGATGATTGAAGTCTGTAAGCTAAAACATTCCACGGTGTATTTGAATCGAAATCAGAAGTATAGAGGCAGATGTATTGTGAAGTTAAATAGGCATAAAACGGAGTATTTTCAAATGGACAAAGAAGAAAGGGATGGATATTTCGCAGAATTGGCAGCAACTGCCAAAGCGGTTTTTGAACTTTATCATCCGAATAAAATTAATTATGCGACTTTTGGAGATTTGGTTCCCCATGTCCATGTACATGTAGTGCCTAAATATGAGAATGGACCAGACTGGGGAAGCCCCTTTGATGATTCTCAAGGGAAAGTTGAGCTGGAAGAGCAGGAATATAAGCAGGTGGTAGATGTATTGAAAGAGAAAATAATAAATGAAGTAAATATTTAAATAACAGGAGGACAACAAAATGAAAAAAATGTTAGCAGTTACATTGGCGGCGGCAATGGCTATGAGTCTTACAGCATGCGGGGGTTCCCGGACGCAGCAGACCGAAGCGTCTGGAACTATGAAGGAAACGGAAAAAGCAGTAGATGGAGGGGACGATTCGGCAGAGGGCGGGGGAGCGGAAAAGAAGGCAGGTTCGGAAATGACCTGGAAACTTGCAACAGATGCGGCTCGGGATTATCCCACAACAAAGGCGCTTATCAAATTTGCAGATGAAGTTTATGAGAAAAGCAACGGACGTATAGCTGTCGATGTCTATGAATCATCGATTTTGGGTGACGAAGTGTCTTATATGGAGCAGCTTCAGGCTGGAACAGTGGACGTGGCAAAATTGTCAATCGGCACACTGAGCGGACTGTATGAAGATGCTCAGGTGTTTTTACTTCCATTCTTGTTTAAGAACAATACAGAGATGTGGAAAGTTCTGGAGGGAGAGGTTGGAACAACTGTCATGAACGGTTTGAACGATTACAGCATCCAAGGGATTGGTTTTACAGACTGTGGAAGCCGATGCTTTTATACTACAACGGAAGTGAAAACCATTGAGGATTTTAAAGGAATGCCCATTCGTGTTCAGAATAATCAGCTGATGAATTCGATGGTCAGCTGCTTAGGAGGAAATCCGGTCAACGTAGCGGCGAATGAAGTATATAGCGCGCTTCAGACCGGTGTGTGCAAAGGCGGGGAAAATAATCCTAATATCATTCTTTCCGACAGCCTATATGAAGTGGCGCCGTATGTTCTCATGGATAATCACACAACAACAATGGATGTAATCTGTATGAATCTGGATTTATGGGATTCGCTCAGTGAAGAAGACAAGGAAATTGTGAGCGGGGCTATGGCGGAAGCTACAAAATATGATCGGGAAATATGGGATGCTTCTATTGAAGATGCGCTTGGAAAATTACAGGAGGGAGGAACTACTATTGTAGAGCCGGATGATGCGACCTTAAATTCGTTCAGGGAAGCAATGAGCCCTATTTATGAAGAATACGCTGCTAAATACGAAGCACTTTTAAATTCTATTAATGAGGAATTGGAAAGATAGTAATTGTATTTGATAATAAAGAGGAGATGGCAATGAAAGAAAGGTTTGAAAACGCGATTGGAACTGTTTTTGCCATGGTAGAAGGAATTTGCCGGTTGATATTAATATTTATGGTATGTACAGTAACGGCGCAGGTCGTATGCCGTGCATTTGGAGGAAATATTAAATGGTGTGAGGAAGTTATGCTGATTTTATTGGACACAATGATGTTTTTACTGCTTCCCATTGGAATCAAGGATGATCTTCATATTCGTATTGAAGCGTTCGCCAAATATTTTCCGCATAAAGTAAAAGTATTTTTGATTTATTTAAGTAATGTGATCTTACTTTTAGTATCGCTTTGTATGATACGCTATGGAGCATTTCTTATGGAAAAGACAAAGGCTAAATTTGCAATCACAGGGCTGCCCAGGAAATATCTCTACCTGGTTACGGTTATCAGCGGCATGTTATGTCTTGTTATGACTATTGCCAAAATCTTTGGATTATTTCATGCAAAATCTACCGATGAATTCCTGGCTTCCAGAATGACCTGTGAAGACATGTGAAAGTAAGTGATAGAAAAAGGGGACTAAAGATATGGATTCAAATACAATAGCCATGATTATTCTCTTTGCAATATTTGTTATTTTTATGATCCTGCGTGTGCCGGTGACTTTTAGCATGCTTGGAGCCTGTGTAATCACGGCCTTTTATCTTGGGCCAAAGTACGTATCATCTATTTTTCTCAGATTTGGGGATGGTGTGCAGTCGTTTTCTTTTTTGGCAATTCCATTTTTTATTTTTGCCGGTGATATTATGGCGGAAGGAGGAATCTCCGACAGACTGGTGGAAGTGGCTAATGTTATGGTAGGACGTTTCCGGGGAGGATTGGCTTATGTAAATGTGATTGCGTCCACCTTTTTCGGCGGCATTTCCGGCTCTCCTACGGCGGATGTATCTTCCCTTGGACCGATTGAAATTGGTATGATGACCAGAAACGGCTATGATAAAGATTTTTCGGTAGCTACTACGGTAGCTACTGCTACACAGGCCCTGATTATTCCTCCAAGTCATAATATGATCATCTATGGTATGGCGGCAGGAGGCATTTCAACAGGAAAGCTGTTTCTTGCGGGTATCGGCCCTGGTCTGATGCTGTGTGCGGCAATGTGTATTCTGGTTGCTCGCATTACAAAGCAAAGAGGGTATCCGAGAGGACCGAAATATAGTTTTTGGGAATCTGTCAAAATTTTGTGCGATGGCTTTCTTGGGGTTATGACGATTATTATTATTCTGTTGGGAGTCTGCACAGGACTTTTTACTACGACAGAGAGTGCAGCTATTGCATGTGTGTATGCTTTGTTTATTACTTTATTTGTCTATAGGAGCATCAGTTTAAAAGATATATGGCCGATTGCAAAGAAATCTTTAGGAACGCTGGCCATGATCTTAAGCATTATTGCGGCGGCTAACGCGTTTTGTTACCTTATGAGTCTTATGCAGGTTCCGGCAAAGATTACACAGACGCTTCTGACAATCTCTGACAATAGATATGTGATATTGATCTTAATCAATATTTTACTGCTGATATTGGGATGCTTTATGGACGTTGCCCCTCTGATTTTGATCGTCACTCCGATATTACTGCCGGTTGTGGAAGCATTGGGGATGGAACCTATTCACTTCGGTATTGTCGTAATGATGAATCTGGCGGTTGGCTCCCTGACTCCGCCGGTTGGAACCACGCTTTTTGCGGGCTGTGCCGTAGGTGGAATATCCATTGAAAAAGTTACAAAGGCTCTTCTTCCTTATTATGTGGTAATGGTGGCCGCATTGCTGCTGGTCACATATGTTCCGGCGTTTTCTATGGCCCTGCCCAATTTATTGATGCATTAAAACTTGAAAGAATCAAAAAATAAATTGCCTGAGGCCGATGTTTTGTGTCTTTGGCAGATTGAAAGGAATGGATATATGATAAGAGAATGGAATGAGGAGTCCTTAGATCACCGCAATGCTCTTCTGTATGCCATGGGGATATCGGAAAAGGACGCAAAAAGGCCGGTTATTGGTTTGGTTAATTCATGGAATGAAATGAATCCCGGTCATTTCCCTTTTGATAAAACTGTGATTCAGGAAATGAAAGATGAAATTTATAAGGCGGGAGGTTATGCATTAGAACTTCCGGTAAGCGGCATATGTGACGGCATCTGCTCTAATACGCCGGGAGACCGATATACACTTCCGGCAAGAGATCTGGTGTCCAGTGAAGTGGAGATGGTGGCGGAATTAAATATGCTTGAAGGTATGGTAATCATGGCAACCTGCGACAAAGTAGTCCCGGGCATGCTTATGGGGGCCTTTCGGGTCAATATACCTACCACTATGCTCACGGGAGGGTATATGGCGGCAGGGAGCTATCAAGGTAAAATGCTGACATTGACACACACAAAGCAGGCATATGCGTCATATATGGAAGGAAACATGGACAGGGACGATTATAAATCGATTGTCCGACATGCCTGTCCTACACCGGGAGCTTGTCCTTTTATGGGAACGGCTAATACAATGTGCGCAATGGCGGAAATTTTGGGATTTTCGCCCCATGGAAATGCCAGCGTAAAAAGCCAGAGCGTTAAGTGGCATCAAATGGCCAGAGAAGCGGCTAAAAAGGTAATGGAGGCTGTAAAAAAGGAAAAGCGTCCAAGTGATTTTGTAACACAGAAAAGTTTAGAAAATGTGGTGCGTTATATGATGGCTACCGGCGGGTCCACTAACAGCCTTTTGCATATTCCTGCATTGGCACGTCAGATGAATTTTAGCATAACCCCGGAAACATTTGATGAAATTAGCCGTCAGGTTCCTCTAATCAGCACGATTTATCCCAATCATCCAACATACACAATGGAAGAGTTTGATCGGGCAGGGGGATTGGGTGCGGTCATAAAGGAATTGATTCAAGGGAATAAGATTTATGGAGATGCGGACGGTATGTTTGGGACCATTGCGGAAAAGGCTGCTTTGGCAGAGAACAGAAACCGGGATGTAATCCACTCTGTGGATTCACCTATCAGCCAACAGGGGGGGATTGCGGTGCTTCATGGAAATATTGGAACCCTCAGCGCTATTGTGAAATTCAGTGCAGTCGCACAAAAGGCTATTACTTTTGACGGCCCAGCAAAATGTTATGATTCCCAGGATGAAGCATGGAACGCAATTTTAAAAGATGAAATAAAGGCTGGAGATGTGGTGATAATTCGGTATGAAGGTCCAAAAGGAAGCCCTGGAATGCCCCACATGGAGACTTTTATGGCTGCGGTGCTTGGAAAAGGACTAGGCGAAAAACTTGCTCTTGTTTCAGATGGACGATTTTCAGGCGCTACAGGGGGGCTGGCAATCGGTCATGTAAGCCCTGAGGCATATGAAGGTGGAAATATAGCTCTGATTAAAGACGGAGATATGGTCCATATTGATATTCCTTCCAGAAAGCTGACTGTTGATGTAAGTGATGAGGAATTTGAAAATCGTAAAATGAATTGGAAGCCTGTTGAAAAGCCTGCATTGGGCTGGCTCAAGCTGTATAAAAATAATTGTACGTCAGCCCACAGAGGCGCAACAATTTATTGGGACTGATATCCTTAGAAGATAGATGGGGAATGTGCCGTGAAGGATAAATGCAGGTTGTTTAAAACAGAGAGAATTGAAAATATAGTAATTGGATCAGGAGCGGCTGGTTTTCAGGCAGCTTTGAGATTGTTTCAATCAGGGGAAAAGGAACTGGCGCTTGTGGAGAATGAATTGCATTCAACAGATAACCAAAGAGATTATAATAACTGAATTATTAACTTTATAACAAGAGCATCATAGGATTGATACTGTTTACAGCACCAATCCTATGATTATGGTAAAACTCAAAAATGCGGTTATTGCAATAGAAAACCGCCAATGCTATAATATAAATATAGCATTGAGTTTTACAGGAAAGGGGTGAGAAAATGGATGGGATTTATGCGGTAAGCGAAATTAGCAGGATCATTGCGCCGATACTTGAAAAATATGGCGTTAGCAGAGCCTATCTGTTTGGCTCTTACGCCCGTGGGGACGCCCTGCCTGAGAGTGATATTGATTTGCGTATTGACGGCGGGCAGGTACGGAGTATGTTTGGGCTCGGCGGACTTTACAGCGATTTGACAGAGGCGTTGCATAAGCCGGTGGATTTAGTTAGCACGGAGGCGCTGAACCACCGTGCCAACGCAGAACGCACAGAAAGTTTCAAAAAGCATATCAAGGAGGATGAGAAGCTGATTTATGAAGAAGAAAGCCGCTGATATTTTAGAGCATATCCGTCATTATTGTATTGATGTGCAGGAAACGCTGGAACGATTCGGAAAAGACAAAGCAGTTTTTGAAACGGATAAGGATTTCCGCAACTCTGTCTGCATGAGCCTTTTCCAGTTAGGAGAATTGACAGGACACTTGCCGGAGGACTTCCGGGGAGCGACGAAAGCAACTATTTACTGGCCGGCGATTAAGGGGATGCGTAACCTATTTGCACACAATTATGGTGCGATAGACATTGACCGTGTGTGGGAAACTGCACTGGAGGATATTCCGAGGTTGTTGGAGTTTTGCAACAAGACGATTGAAATGCATCGCATGATGGAGCAGGAAGCCGTGCAGCCCGAGCCGGACAGGGGGGCGCTAAAAGTAAATAACTGACGATGAAAAGTATCATGGGAAACCATGGTACTTTTTTTGACCCTTATCAGGGTGGAAAGGGAAAAGCTACGAAACCAGTTTTGATTTGCGGCGGGATTGCCGCTGGACTTGCGTTGGTGGTATTGGCAATCTGTGACTGGCACACCGGGCAGATGCAGGTATCTCTGCTCTCAACAAAAAATATCAGAAACCTCCTTGCAGGAGAGGTTCCCTGGGACTTTTTTCTTTCTGTATAATGTTACCGCCATTATACAGGTCAAATCCCGGACAGGCAAGTAGAGCAGACTTCGGTCAAATCAAGAGATCAATAACAACATAGCAAAAAAGGATACTCCCCTATCGGAACAGGAAAAGTCTATCTGTAATACTATTATTGACACCTACATTTCTAAATACTCTTTTGGAGAAATGTACGAGCCATTTTGTGTGTATGATAATTCCAATCCGACAGAGGAAAACGTCAGTTTTGAGGGAGCCACCAAATTACCGCTTGATGAGGGTGAAGAACACTGTGCGGAAGTTTTTGATTATTGGGGAGAATGTTTGCAGGAGATTGTCACTATATTGATGGGGGGGGGGGGTCACATTTAGACGATACGGATATAACAGCGCAGTTTGATTTTCCTGGATAAGGATGGAAATGGAATTGCAATTTAAAGAGATAAATTCCAGCTTTTCAGGATAATGTACTACGACTTTTATGAGGAAGAGCACGCCGCGCTGGACCGGGCCTACAGCAATAAACATCTCCTTTGGATGGACTGTGACGAATCAGCGGCGTCCTCTCCTTTTGGGGTCTGCTCTGCCTTCGGAGAAATAGGCGCACTTGAGAAAATCAAAAAAAGAGCGGTCAAACACTATTAGGAATTGGCCGCCTAGTCCACCCCATTCATCGGGACGGTGGGCGGCAGTCA
>CATZVV010000081.1 GCA_958425285.1 uncultured Lachnoclostridium sp.
CTGCGACCTCTTGATCCCAAATCAAGCGCTCTAGCCAAGCTGAGCCACACCCCGACAATGGGTTGTCACACTCTTTTATAATATCTCTCAAGCCGTGACGCAAGATTTATTATATTATAGGAATCTTGTATTGTCAACATTTTTTTTGCTTTTTTTTCAACTTTTTTTAAAGTGAAAAAAAATGAGTATTTGGGGCGACTTATCAATGTCCGAGACAAGCCTACCCTAATATAAATACTAATCTATTATATGAATATACTATCCTTTAACAATTTCCTGCATCGCCCGAATTACACATTCCATCTCTTCTTCCGTTCCTATTGTAATACGAAGATAATTACTGATTCGTGGTTTATTAAAAAATCGGACATAAATTTTTTTCTCACGAAGAGCATTAAAAATCTTCTCTGCCAAAACATCAGGATGTGTCACAAACAAAAAATTCGTTTTTGATTCTAATACTTGAAAACCAATATCTTTTAATTCCTCTGCCGTCTTTTCTCTTGTATATATGATTTTTTCAATGCATTCTTTAAAGTAGTCATCATCCTTCAGAGAAGCCGCCCCGAGTATTATTGACTCCTGATTCATCGTATACGAGTTAATTGACTCTTTTACATCATTCATTGCCTGTATAAGACGTGGACCTGCCAGCGCATATCCAAACCGCATTCCTGCCATGGAGCGAGACTTTGAATACGTACGTATTACAACTAAGTTCTCGTACTTTTCGAGCAGTGGCAAAGCTGTCTCTCCACCAAAATCCACATAAGCTTCATCAATAATCACAATCACATCCTGATTTGCTTTAACAATTTCTTCAATCGCCCCAAGAGAAAGTGCAATAGATGTAGGAGCATTGGGGTTAGCTATTACCACACCACCATTTTCTCTTTTATAGTCATCCACACAAAGTTCAAATTGAGCATTTAGTTTTGGCGTTTCATATGAAATGCCGTATACCTGTGCCCAGACTGGATAAAAAGAATAGGTAATATCCGGAAACAATATCGGTTTATGCGAATTGAAAAAAGTCAGGAAGGCAAGTGCCAGCACATCATCCGATCCAACTCCGGTAAAAACCTGACTCTTATTAAGATTATGATAAGCCGCCAATCCCTCCACCAATTCAGTTGCATTTGAATCCGGATATTTGCGAAACGAGCTCGCATCTGTATGAGTTGCCAATTCAAATACCTTCGGAGAAGGCGGATATGGATTCTCATTCGTATTTAATTTAATAATATTACTTTCCCTTGGCTGCTCTCCTGCTACATAAGGTACAACCTGTCTCAAATTATTTTCCCATGCCTTCATTTCCTACCTCCAAGTCTCTTATACTGCGCAAAGGGAGTACTTTTATGTACTCCCTTTAAATTATTACTCTTGTCCAATCAGATTATTAGCCTTCAGCAAATTGATCTTTACCCACACCACAAAGTGGGCAAACAAAATCATCCGGCAAGTCCTCCCATTTTGTTCCAGGCGCAATTCCGTTATCCGGATCTCCTAACTCTTCATCATATTCCCAACTACATACTTCACAAACATACTTCATACAATTCACCTGCTTTCCTTTTAATTATTTATAATCATTTGCCAGCTTTTCAAAAAAAGGCAAAGATCGCTCAATCATATCATAATCCACGCAATAAGCAATTCTGACATACCCCGGACAACCAAACGATGAGCCCGGAACCAGAAGCAAGTTGTATTTTTTGGCTTTCTTTGCAAAAGCAACATCATCTTCCTCCAATGCTTTTACAAACAAATAGAAAGCTCCATCCGGACTTGCACATTCATATCCAAACTTCTTTAAGTTATCAACAAAAAGCTTTCGATTCCGGTTATAAATTTCTACATCTACCTTTGCATCAGCCTGAATGCAACGAGCAACCGCACGCTGTATTAAGGACGGTGCATTCACAAATCCCAAAATACGGTTTGCCACGCTAGCAGCTCCAAATACTTCCGCATAATCACTAACCTCATTTGGAATCACCAGATAACCAATTCGTTCTCCCGGCAGAGAAAGTGCCTTACTGTAAGAATAACCAACAATTGTATTATTATAATATTTTGTCAAATATGGAACCTCTACATCTCCATACACCAGTTCCCTGTATGGTTCATCAGAAATCAGATAAATTTCCTTTCCGTATTCCTTTTGTTTTCTGTCCATAATAGAAGCTAATGACCGGATCGTCGCCTCGTCGTATACAACCCCGGTTGGATTATTAGGGGTATTGACAATAACTGCCTTCGTATTTTCAGAAAACAACTTTTCAAATTCATTTAAATTTGGCATAAAATCTTTTGTGTTTGGAGGAACAATTACAATTTTCCCACCATAATTTGAAATATAGTTTCGGTATTCACCAAAGAATGGCGCAAAAACAATGACTTCTTCACCCGGATTTAAAAGTGCCTTTAGAATAATATTCAATCCCCCTGCTGCACCTACTGTCATAATGATATTATCCTGACTAAACCCAGTATCAAACCGCTGATTCAAATCAGCCGCAATAATATTACGAACATCCTCATATCCGGCATTATTCATATAACCATGAACAACATTTTGGTCCTCTTCCTCTAAAATATCAATAATTGCCTGCTTTACTTCCTTCGGTGGGACCACACTTGGATTTCCCAGGCTAAAATCATATACATTTTCTGCACCATACTTTGCAGCAAGTGCTTTCCCCTCTTCAAACATCGCACGGATTACAGAGCTTCCCGCCACTAGTTCTTTCATTTGTTCTGAAATCAAAATTCTTACCTCCATTGCTCATCCTAAGTACCCTTAATACTACTCCAGCCACCTGTTTTTGTCAAGAAGTGTTCGTCCAAACAAGAATACTGCTGTAAGCATCTACGGTCCCATACCCCCACTCATTATTTGGATAGCGGATATTCTCTTTTCTTTCTGCTCCACGGATAAGTAATTCCTTAATAGCTGCACCGGATATCTCATACTGAGATGATTGCTGAAACAGAATTGCACTCACTCCTGCCGTAATAGCCGCTGCCACACTGGTACCTGTCCGAGTACCATAACGTCCTCTTGGTAATGGTCCATAGACATCCACTCCCGGTGCTGTAACATCCGGTTTAATTGCGCCTTCCGCTGAGTACCCACGCCCTGCTGACAAATATAATGCATTTGTTCTCACGTTATACGCTGTAACTGTAATCGCAAAAGGTGCATTAGCCGGCTCACAAACTGTTGTATCCGGATTTGATCTTAAAAAAAACGTACTCTGTTCCAGAAAAGCCTCTATAGGAAGCCAGATATTAAATGCCCGGGTGAGGTTGGATTCCGGATAAACACGTATTTTCCAAATCCCCGGTTTACTATCCGCAAGCCGGACTACAATAATTTGATCTGTACCTTCACTTATAATTGTAGAAAAAATAATTTCTAGCTTCGAATTTTCAAGGACAAAGGTTTTTTCGAATATATTTAATGCAAACAATCTTACCTTGCCACTTGTATCTCCACTGGGACTAATAACCTCAATAGAAAAGACTCCAGGAGTTTTTCCCCACATTTCCATCGTAAAGCCCAAAAAATTCTGTTCCACATTTACATCAATCTCTTCATATTCTTCACCTTCACCAGCCCCCAGATAATGATGTCTGGAATTCCCCTCATTTCCAGCAGGAAGCACAATACACACGCCCGGAATTCGATTATAACGATCCAGCATAACACCTAACCTTGAGTCCCCACTATGATTTCCCATATTGGTTCCCATTCCAATGCAAATAACAATAGGACGTCTCATAGTACGAGCTTTACGAAGTAAGTATGATACTGCCAGCATAATATCATTTTCCTGATAACATTCCGCTTCATTCGGAATGCGGTAAAATTCGCGATAAATATTCTTTGCCTGCTTGCATTTCACAATTAGCAATTCTGAATTTGGAGCTATTCCCGAAAAATTTTCTTCACGGATTATATTTCCTGCTGCTACACCGGCAAGGAAAGTACCATGCCCATTCTCATCCCGAGTCGGCAGAGCAGTTCCCGGATTCTCATTTTTTAACGCTTCATTAATCTCATCCACTGTGAATTCTGTGCCGTATAGAAATTCCTGTGGAGGTATCCCCTCTCGAAGTGTCTGATCCCAAATAGATACAATCCGGCTCTTCCCATCTGCCCGGATAAATGCAGGATGTGTCCAATCAATTCCCGTATCGATAACGCCAATCAAGATTCCTTGTCCATACAGGTTTAAATATGGCTGCTGGCGAACTTTCAGCACCTGTGTCGCCTCCAACGCTGACTGATCCATTAAACCATAGCAAGCAGGCAATGCCAGATAACCGTATTGAAACAGCGTCCTGCTTGTAATTGTCTCACTTTCTTCATATATAATTGCCTGATTCGAATCTACAAATTGATAACAATCCGTCTGATATCGTTCTAGAATTGATTTACCATCAATATAATCTGCCACAATATAATCCACTACCGAATTTGAGTAAATGGCATCTTTGCAATCCATAAAAAACCCCCTTTGCGCTATCTTACGCAAAGAGGGCATATCTCATTCCAATAACAATTGAAAAAGAATTAAATTCAATTGCCCCGCATCTCTATGCGCGGAGCACCATGATTTTCATATAATCCTTTGTAATTGTCACCTGTCCAATCAACTCATCCTTTGGAATTTCATACATAATATCTACCATAAATTCTTCAATAATTGCACGCAAGGCTCTGGCACCTGTTTTTTTTGCTGCTGCTTTTCTAGCAATGCTACGCAAAGCTTCTTCTTCAAAGAGCAGATTCACCTCATCCAATGCAAGCAGCTTCTGGTACTGCTTTGTAATCGCATTCACAGGTTCTTTTAAAACTCGCACCAACAAATCTTCATCCATAGCCTGCAATGAAAAGACAACAGGGAGACGTCCAATAAATTCAGGAATCATTCCAAATTCCCGAATATCTTCTACCTCAACTTTATCAAACAAGTTTATATCATCTTCGTACTTATCTTTCAAATCAGCCCGGAAACCAATTGAAGCCTGCTTCGATAACCTCTTTTTAATAACATCCTCCAAGCCCGGGAAGGCACCACCGCAAATGAACAAAATATTACTGGTATTCACTGTTGTCATTGGAACCATCGCATTTTTATTTGTCGCCCCGACCGGAACTTCCACATCAGCGCCCTCCAATAATTTTAACAGCGCCTGCTGAACGGATTCACCACTGACGTCCCGATTGTTTGTATTCTGCTTTTTAGCCAGTTTATCAATCTCATCAATATACACAATACCATGTTCTGCCTTTTCCACATCATTTTCTGCGTTGGCAAGTAACTTTGATATCACACTTTCCACATCATCGCCAATATAACCGGCTTCCGTCAAAGATGTTGCATCCGTAATCGCCAGTGGAACCTGAAGCAATCTGGCCAAAGTCTTGACCAAAAAGGTCTTTCCGCTTCCCGTTGGTCCAATCATCAGCATATTTGATTTCTCAATCTCTACGCCATCCGAAGAATCTGCCAATATACGCTTATAATGATTATAAACTCCAACGGACATTACCTTTTTTGCCCGCTCCTGTCCAATGACATAATCATCCAATTTTCCCTTAATAATATGTGGAGCAGGAAGTTTCTGTAAATCCAGTTCCGGAACTACACTTTTTTCTTCCTTTTTCTTTTTCTTTTTGATTGACTTAGGCTGGGGAGGCATTTGCATATCTGCCAGATTAATAAACTCCATTCCCGGAATTTTAGACGGATCTGCAATTCCCTGCATACCAATCTGATCAAATGTCTTTTGCATACAA
This sequence comes from uncultured Lachnoclostridium sp., assembly GCA_958425285.1. GTDB lineage: Bacteria > Bacillota > Clostridia > Lachnospirales > Lachnospiraceae > UBA933. The sequence goes on from CATZVV010000081.1 coordinate 5,816, forward strand.
TCCGAACAAATGGTAATATTGTTTGGGATTGTAATCATCTTTTCTACTTTACTCTCCGGTCGATGACAAAGATAACATATCTTCTCATACTCATCTTTATCCGATTCATTCAATCCCTCAATTTCATTCTTCTCTTCACTCATCATTACCCTCCATCATTACATACATCAGTTTTAATAGAAATTGCCCCATGGAATAGTTTGGGAACTGTCATTACTGCCTTCGCTATTATCATTTTCATTCCCATTCGAACTGTCACCACCCTGACTTATATCCTCACCTGATTCAAGTTCATCAAGCGTCGAGGCATCCTTTAAAACAACTTCCATCTCCTGTTCTTTATAAGCACCGTTATGACTTCGCTTTACAGTAACATTCAATTTCGTTCCAACCTCATATGAGTTTACAATCTCCTGCACTTCCTGAATCGTTGTAACCTCTCTGTCATTTACTTTAGTAATAACATCTCCCTGTTGGATTCCTGCCTCTTTTGCAGAGCCATCTTCTGCCACCTCAACAATATAAATTCCGACCGGCAGGCCATATGCTTCGCTCACCTCAGAAGAAATATTCCGTCCGGTAATACCGAGATAGCCCTTTTCTTCCTCAGATAAAACTTTACGTTTCATTAATTCATTAATAATTGGAACTGCCTTACTCATCGGAATCGCATAACCCATTCCCTCTACGGCAGAATCTGCATACTTAACAGAATTAATACCAATTACATTTCCATTCATATCAAGCAGGGCCCCACCACTGTTTCCAGGATTAATTGCTGCATCTGTCTGTAAAAGAGTCATCGCTTTTGCGGAAGAATTATTTGTGTCACTTACTGTAACCTTTCTGTCCTTTGCACTAATATATCCGACTGTTACGGATTGTCCATATCCAAGTGCATTACCAATTGCGATTGCAACCTGACCGACTTTTACACTATCCGAATCACCCAGTGAAGCAACTTTTATTTTTGACTTGGTTGTTTTCTTTAAATCAGATAATTTGACAGTAATAACTGCCAAATCAGCCGTACTGTCTGTTCCCTTTACGGTTGCTTCTGCTGTTGTTTCATCAATAAAAGTAACCGTAATCTTATCAGCACCCTCTACTACATGATTATTTGTTACAATCAATAAATTATCATCGTCCTGTTGTACAATAAAGCCAGAACCACTTCCTGTTGAATTCTCATCATATGTTTGCCCCCACATTGAATAAGTCTGTTTATAATCCTGAGTAATCGCTACAACAGCAGGCATTACATTTTCCACAACAGAGGACACATCTGTAATTCCCGAAATAGCACTTCCGCTCACAAGCTGTACAGACGAAATTGGACCATCATTCGAGTTGTCTCCAATATCAATTTGCGTATCCTGCTGAATGGATTTGTTAAAAAAGAATTGTGCCACCTTAACAGTCCCCGCCAACAGCAAAAAGATAACCAACACTACGGAGGCAACAATAATTCCGATTTTCTTATTATTGTTCTTTTTCGGCGGCATTCCATATCCACCGCCTGTCTGTTGCTGATATTCATACATATTAGGCTCTCTTTGCTCCCACTCTGCCTTCTGCTGATTCGAAGTTTCGCCCTGTGGCATTTGCTCATTTTGATTATAGTTATGATCTTGATTATTCTCGTAATCCATAAATTTCACCCTTTCGTAATTAGCTATGACTATTATATCCGTTAATTGTGTTTAGTTTGTGAATTGAAGATTGTTTTATGTCAAATCAATTTTTATATTGTGAAATTGGGCAAAATAATGTATTATGATAGTGTTCTGCATTTAACTATGTCCAGACGAAAGGAGTGAATTACTTGATTAAAGATAATCAGAAGCTCTTAAATTTCTTTCATGTACTAATCGATGCGGCAATTATGATAATTTCATTTGCTGTTGCCTACTATCTGCGTTTTAATGAGGAAAAGAGCTTCCTAATTATAAGTGGAATTATCGACGCACCACTCGGATTATAT
>CATZVV010000082.1 GCA_958425285.1 uncultured Lachnoclostridium sp.
GGTCAGCAAATGGATTTGAGGATAATCACGAGCATCGGCATATCAGTCACTTATATTGTGCATGGCCGGCTTTTGAGACACAGAATGATTCTCAATTAGTGAGGGCTTGTAATCAGGCAATTATGAATCGAAATATCGGAAATGATGGGCACGATGATTTTAGTGCCCATGGCTGGCTGCATAAGGCCCTTGTATTTGCGAGACTTAAAAATTCAGAGGCAATGTATGAAATGCTTTATACCATTATGCACAGCGATATTTATTATAAATCCATGATGACGGATCATAACACAACAGGAAATTTTGTGTTTTGTACGGATACCAGTCTGGGTACTCTGGGGATTATTAATGAAGCACTTTTGTATTCCGATGAAACAACGATTGAGTTGCTTCCGGCACTCCCCGGAAAGTGGAAAAAGGGTTGTATAAAGGGGTTAATGGCGCGTTGCCGGACAGAAGTCAAGGAACTTTCATGGAATATAGATGAGAAGAAGGTTACCGTTGTACTTATCTCTTTTAAAGAACAAAAAATATCGCTAAAATGCGGAATCGGTGGTTTTGAAGAGAAGGAAATCTGCTTGAAAAATGGTGAAGAGAAGGAAATTGTATTCGGGTAATTACGACTCTATTATACCAAACTAAAAAAACCACTAATCGGCGAGAGTATTTGATGTAGCATCGCTTTTTCTCAAGCTGATTAGTGGATTTTTAAATTATTTACGAACGATAACTTGGCACCGTGCCTTTTTACCATTGTAGGTAGTAACAGTTATAACAGCCTTGCCTGGTTTTTTGGCAGTAATTTTTCCATTTGCATTTACTCTGGCAACTTTTGTTTTGGAACTTTTGAAGATCCTTTTGTAACTAGTACTTCCTAACGGGGAATAGGATTTGATTTTCAGTTTGTAGCTTTTTCCTTTTTTAATTATTTTTCTGCTTGCCGAGAGCCGGATTTTTTTTGGTGCTTTCTTAACTTGTATTTTACATGTCAATGTTTTCCCAAGTGCCGTTTTTATGTTTAATATAGTGCTTCCTGTTTTTATGGCTTTGAGTTTATTGGTAGATATTGAAACAATACCGGGGTTGTATGCCGTTATAACGACTCCTGTGTTAGCGGGTGCTATTAAGCAGCCCAGAGAAATTGTTTCTCCTTTGCCGAGTGTTACGCATTCTTTTTTTAGTCTTGTATTATCCAACAGACTAATATCAGAAGCTGCTGCTGGTGTTTTTGCTGGTTGTTGGGCAGCCGGTGACTTAGCTGGCTGAAGTGATGGCCGAGTGGTAGCAGCCGGCGAATTTGTTGGCGATGTGGATGGCTGTGCAATGGGTGATATGATTGGTGTAGCAGAAGGTTGCGCAGCAGGTGATTCCATTGGTAAATCCGTTGGTAATTCAGTCGGCAATTCAGTTGGCAAAATAGATGGCTGGCTACTTGGTGAGGTAGAAGGGGAGGAACTTGGTGGGGCAGAAGGTATGATTGGTACATCTGAGTCTGTATCAATCGTATAGGCCTTAATCTTTGCATTCCCATAGGAATAATTCTGAGCATCGCTCCATTCTGTTGAGTTTGGATCGTAAAAGAACGTTTCACCCGCATTGCTGGTATAGGAATATGTACTATTGTCATACTCAATTGGATACAATTTGTTTGCTTCATAAGAAACTTCTACGCCAAAGACTTCCCCATCTGAAAGAATTACTGGAGTATCCAGAGTGATTGTATGGAAGCCCGGGTATGTAATTGTTCCAGAGGAAGTGGATACAATTTCAGAAGAAGAATCGGAAGGTTCTCCATCTGACATGTTGCGGTGGATTTTTATTGTATAATTTGTGGAAGCATCCTTTGTCTGGATACCAATAGCGGTTAATTGCTGGTTGGAGCCGGTTTCACTTTGTGTAGTATAGACGTTACAAAATTTAACAGGTATATTACTGTATTTAATGCTATAAGAAGTAACAGTGCCATCATATTGGTAGTTATGATCATAATTGTCCGACGGCTCTGCCTCTAAAGAAACAACATCCGTAATGGTTTTGTCTTCATAAGAAATCCACATATACCCTTCATCAAAACGAGAAGCCCCCCAACTGTTTTTGATTAGCCATGCGCCGTTTGAAGAAGGTTTTATTTTAAAGTTATCTTTCGAGTAATCATCGTCCCATCCAACAAGAAGAACAGCGTGATTGGAAGTATAGTTTGTATTACAGTAGTACGCACTTCCTCCGGAAGAAGTCTTTTTTAAATAAGTTTCACTGTGCATATAAGAGAGCATCATTGCACCGCTATTTATTAACTGGTTTTTCATTGCAGTCCTTGTTGCCGTTGAGGTATCAGAGGTATTGCTAATGAAGGTACTTACATTTTGAAGATGTACGTAAGAATCATAGCGTTTTGTCTCATAACTGGAAAATGAATTACTAGAAGACGAAAATGGCATGGCAGATTCCATTTCAGTGCCGGACCAAGAGGAGAGAGTTGCGGCAGCAATGCTGGCATTTCCGCCCCAGAGCAGTGGATCACTGGAGGAATAGGTGCTGGCTAATTGATTTTTATACGATGTGGTAAGGATGTCACCATAAAGTGGATTTGTGGTATCCGTTGTTGGTGTATAGCTAAACCATACCAGATGGGCTTCGGAAAAATCAGGTTCATCGGTATTGCTCCAATAATCATTCTTTAGCAGGTTCGATTCGATAGCTCCAAGAGCGGAAAATGCCCAACAGGTGCCTGTACTTCCCTGATCCTTGACAGATGTTACAAGGGAGGCATCCCGTAAGTCATAGGAAGAGGGTAACGTTTCGGAAGTATTTTGAAGCGTTTTTATAGTAGATGGGCGGTCTATTTCGTAAGGGGTACCATCTTCATAAAAATAGGAGGTTGCCTGATAGCCGGTTTCGGAAATATCACCAACCGGTTTTTGAATAATGACTGTTGGTGTTATGGAGGCAGTCGCTTCTTTTGGATGTGAAACGGCTAAGCTGCACAACAAGACTAGTATAAGTAAAAAGGAAATTGCAATTCGAGGGATAGTGTATCGTTTGCCCTGTTTCAGATTCGTATTTTTCAATAAAATCACCCTGCCTTTGAAGTATGTGTGTTAGTTTTTGTTAATTCTATTTTACTATGAATTGGAGAGGGCTTCAAGGAGAATTTAGGAAGGTATTGTACCGGTCTTAAAGATGATATATAATGGGAAAAAGTATTTACTGAATATTTAAAAGCTGTACGGAAAGGGGTTTGGTAGAAATTGACAAAAGTATTATTAATTGAGGATGATAAAGAGATTGTTAAGAATTTAACTGAATTTTTACAGTCGGAGGGTTTTTCTGTAAATTCGGCAGCCGGGCAGTCAGAAGCAATTGAAAAGATAGATGGAGGGAATTACGATTTAGCATTATTGGATATTTCTTTAAAAGAGGGAAACGGATTTGCTGTCTGTTCTTATTTAAAAAAGAATACCAGTACAGCCGTTATATTTTTGACAGCATCAGGGGATGAGTATAGTGTAGTTTCCGGTCTGGATATGGGTGCAGATGATTATATTAGCAAGCCATTTCGTCCGCGGGAGCTTATTTCAAGAATAAAAAGTGTGCTTCGTCGCACCGGGCGAGTACAGTCCGTTATTGAAGTGGGGGGCGTCTCCATTGATACAACAAAGGGAGCCGCAAGCAAACACGGAAAGGAACTTTTTTTGACGGCATTGGAATATCGCATTTTGCTTGTCTTTTTTAATCATAAAGGAATGGTATTATCAAGAGAACAGTTATTAGAGGAAATATGGGATGTGGTTGGTGAATTTGTCAATGACAATACACTTACTGTTTATATCAAGCGGTTGCGGGAAAAAATTGAGGATAATCCCGCGAATCCAACGATTATAAAAACTGTTCGAGGGTTAGGGTACCGGGTAGAATAAGGAGTGAAGCCGATTATGAGATTTTTGCGTAACCCGGAAATTCAAAAAGAGGTTGGACTATATAGCCTTATAGGAATCTGTTTTTGTTCAATCGGGTTTTGGATAGGGACAGGTTGTGGCGTTTTAGTATGTACTATGTGGGCTGTGTTTACAGGAATACATTTTAGGGCAAGGCACCAACATTATGGAAAGATATGTAAGCTGTGTGATGAAATTGACCGTATTTTGCATGGGGAGGATTCTTTGCAAATTAGCAGTTCAGAAGAGGGAGAACTCTCTATTTTACAAAATGAGGTTTCTAAGATGACATTGCGACTTAGGACTCAGGCGGAACGGCTGATGAAGGATCGGATTTTTCTAGCTGATTCACTGGCAGATATTTCACACCAGATTCGGACGCCACTGACGTCAATCCATTTACTTGTATCAAGGGTAACAAGCCCGGATTTAACGGTAGAAAAACGATATAAATTGCGAAAGGAACTGGAGATTTTGCTGGAACGTGTAGACTGGCTTGTGCAGACTTTGCTGCGTATGTCGAAGTTGGATGCGGATACGGTAGAATTGAACAATGAGAGAGTAAAGCTTGTGGATTTATTCGATAAGGTATCAGAACCGCTTTCTATTCCGATTGAGTTAAAAAATCAAACACTTACTATACAGTGTGAGGGTGAAGATTCTTTTTATGGGGATCTTTTATGGACAGCGGAGGCAGTGTCAAATATTTTGAAAAACTGTATGGAACACACTCAGTCAGGAGGAAGTCTTTGTATTACGGGCGGTGAGACTGCAATTTATACAGAGATTGTTATATCAGATGATGGTCCGGGCATTGCATCGGAAGATTTGCCACACTTATTTGAGCGGTTTTATAAAGGCAGGAATTCATCTTCTTCCAGTGTAGGTATTGGTCTGGCCCTTGCCCGGATGATTATTATGAAACAAAATGGAAATCTTTCAGTGGAAAATGGGAAAAATGGTGGAGCTCGGTTTTTGATTCGTTTTTATAAGGTGACAGTTTAGTTATTTTTCTGTCACCGCATCGTCACCTGAAATATGTATGATAAGGTTAGATTCGAAGAGAAAGAGAGGATATAAGTTATTATGGAAATATTAAAAGTAGAACACTTATCAAAAATTTACGGAACAGGTGATAATCGGGTTGTAGCACTTAATGATGTGTCTTTTTCTGTTGAAAAAGGGCAGTTTGTTGCTATTATAGGTCCCAGTGGTTCGGGTAAATCGACATTGCTTCATATCCTGGGAGGTGTTGACAAGCCGACGGCAGGTCATGTGTATATGAACGGTCAGGACGTATATCGTCAGAATGATGAACAGCTGGCTATTTTCAGGCGTCGTCAGGTCGGACTTATTTATCAGTTTTATAATTTGATTCCTATTTTAAATGTAACAGAAAATATGACGTTACCGGTTTTAATGGATGGTCGTCAGGTAGATGCAGGATACTTATCTGAACTGGTACAGATTTTGAATCTAGAAGGCTTCGAATCACATTTGCCGAATGAATTATCGGGCGGGCAGCAGCAAAGAGTTTCAATTGGACGCGCATTGATGACATCTCCGGCGGTTGTATTAGCTGATGAACCGACGGGAAATCTGGATTCAAAAAATAGTCAGGAAATTATAGAACTTCTAAAAAATTCAAACCGAAAGTATAATCAGACATTAATTGTAATTACCCATGATGAAAATATTGCATTGCAGGCGGACCGGATTATTGCAGTTGGGGATGGAAAAATTATTAGGGATGAGGTGATTCGTCCATGAATATTTTGCACAAATATACAAGAAAAACGCTTCTGAAAAACAGGATACGCACGATTGTTACTATCGTTGGCATTATTCTTTCCACTGCGATGATTACAGCAGTTACCAGTTCTATCACAAGTCTTCAGAAGTATATGCTAAATATAGTATCTGCGACAGATGGAGTATGGAACGGAGTTATCCGCTATCCGGAACAAGAGCGGAAAGCAGAACTGGAACAAAACAAGGAAATCGAACAAAGTGCATTTCTGCAAAATATTGGGTACGCAAGACTGGAAAACGCAGAAAATGAAAATAAACCATATTTGTTTGTTGCTGGTTATTCTGAAAAATTAACAGATTTGATTCCTCTTTATTTATCAGAAGGAAGAATGCCTCAAAATGAGGGTGAAGTTATTATTCCGGACCATCTTGCCTCAAACGGTGGTATTGTTAAAAAGATAGGAGAAACAATTACTGTAGGACTCGGGAATCGTGTTGCAGAGGATGGGACAGTTCTTTGGCAGGATGTGATGTATGGTTCGGAAGAGTATCCCAAGGAGCATATAGAAAAGAAATCTGAAGTAACATATAAAATTGTAGGAATTTATCAAAGAAGTGAGTTGGAATCTTATTCAGCACCGGGATATATGATGCTGACAGTCCCACAAAAAGATACAGGTCTTTCGTCATCATTTTATTTTACAATAAAAAATCCTAAAAAAACAGGTGAGTTTTTGGATCAGAATTGTAAAGATGGCGAAACGAGTGCAATGAATACTATGTTTCTAACATATTCAGGCTATTCGGGAAATGATAGCTTTAATGCGGTATTATATAGCTTGGCAGCCATTTTAATCGGAATTATTATGTTTGGATCAATCTCTCTTATCTATAATTCATTTTCAATTTCAGTCAATGAGCGTAAGAAACAGTTTGGGCTTCTGTCATCCATTGGGGCAACTAAAAAACAGCTTCGTGGTTCTATTTTATATGAATCAAGCTTATTGAGTCTGGTTGGAATTCCGATTGGTATACTTGCCGGACTGGGAGGTATGGCAGTTACGTTTAAATGCATGGAGGGATTATTTGAGTTTTTTACCTCAAATACTGTTTTGACAGATATAAAATTGCAACTTGAGCCATCTTTTCAGGCAATTGGAGTGGCCTCGATTGTTGCTTTCGTAACGGTATTAATTTCAGCGTATTTACCAGCGAGAAGGGCATTAAAGATAAGTGCCATTGAGGCAATCCGACAAAATGATGATGTGAGGATTCGGGCAAGGAAAATAAAGACATCCAGGCTGACAAAACGTTTATTTGGTTTGGAAGGTGTGCTGGCAAACAAAAATTTTAAAAGGAATAAAAGAAAGTACCGAGCAACTGTGTTTTCTCTTTTTATCAGCATTGTGCTATTTATTTCGGCAAGTAGTTTCTGTGATTATTTGAGCACCGGGGTGAATGGAGTTTATGATGCATATCAATTTGATTTAAGTTATACATCTGCAAAACGGGATGACTCACTTTACAAAGAGCTTTCCGAAGCAAAGAATGTAACAGGAAGTAATCGTATTAACCAATTTGGTAATGTTGCCATACGCGTTACAAATGAAAATCTTACGAAGGACTTTTTTGAATATTCGACCTTTGAAGAATCGGATAAAAAAGAGCAGGAACTGATGGGATACTTGATTTTTGTAGAGGATGCTGTCTATGAAGCCTATCTTTCACAAAATGGACTAGACAAAGAGATTTATATGAATGCTTCCCATCCAACAGCATTGGCAATGGACTATATTCAGGAGTGGGATGAAAATGGAAGTAAATATAATTTTTATCATGTTATGGGAAAGGAAAATATAAAGGTAAAAGTTGCATTCCCTACAAAGGAAGGTGATTTTAAAGATGAGATTGAGGTACAAATGGGCGAGAGTGTGGATAAGTACCCACTCGGCGTGGATATGTATGGAGGAGGGCAGTTATGTCTGATGCTTCCATGGCGTGTACAAAATCAGATTTTACCTGAAGGGAGTGAGTACTCTTCTTACAAT
>CATZVV010000083.1 GCA_958425285.1 uncultured Lachnoclostridium sp.
TGCCTGAGTGTAAATGGAGTGAAGAAATTAAAAATGATAACTGCTCGTGCACAACAGGATTCAAGTACGTCGGAAGAGATAGACGCTGTTGCTATAAAACTTAAAGATGCAAAGTTTTATGGGGCAATCCGGGATATTAGTATAAATGACATTTGTAAAGTAAATTATAAGTCAATGGATTCTATGCTTTGTGCAGGTACAACTTATGAGGCTAAAGTGGAAGTTAAGGCTTCTAATACAATTGCTAGAGAAGCAAGGGGTATTTTAGGTTTGTATGATGCAGATGGAAGACTGGAAGATATTAGCATAATGGAAACGGGAAACCGTGTTCAGATGGTACTGCCGGATTCTTTAGAGGGTTATGAGGCAAAGTTCCGTCTGTATCGATCTGGTACACTTGGCATGCTGTCTAAAACAACGGCAATTACAAGAGACCCGGAAAAGGTTACTGCAAGTGCGGGAAATCAGATTAACAATAGCGAAGAAAAAAGAAAGCTCCTAGATGCAATTGACGGGATGCTTACACAGATGGAACAGTACGATTTGTCAATCATTCGCCCGGATCTTACTTCTGATGCAGCAGAAGAACTTCAGAAAGCTTGTGAAGTTTATTGCAATAAGAATGCATCTGATTTGCAGGCGGATGAGGCATCAAAAATGATTCAGTCTGTTACTGCTTCCCTGCATGTGGCGTATGAGGAAGCAAAAAAAGCAGCGCAGGCAACACTGGCACCAGACTCAAACCATAGAGAGGAAAATGCTGCAGTAATCCCTTCTCCAACAAAGAAACAAGAAAAGCCATCCTCAAAGAAGGTAAAGCTGACAAGGCCGGTAATTAAAAAGTTGAAAAATCTTAGGGGCAAAAAGATTAAAGTAATTTTAAAGAAGAAAATTACTCGGGCAAAGGGCTACCAGATTCGTTATTCAGTAAAGAAGTCAATGAAATCTGCCAAAATAGTTACAATCAGGAAAAGTGCCAAATTAAATGTAGTAATAAAAAAGTGTAAAAAGAAAAAGATCTATTATGTTCAGGCGAGAGCCTATCAAAAGACAAAAGGGAAAAAATATTATTCTTCATGGAGCAGCAAGAGGAAAGTAAAAGTAAGAAAGTGATTTATTAAGCTAATTAATTTTGAGTAAAAACAGGATGTGTAGAGAAGCATGTCCTGTTTTTGCGTACTTGACAATCACAGCTTTTCCCCCTAAAATAGGAAGATAACGGAAAACAACATTTGAAAAGTAGAAATTTAAGAATAGAGAGGAAGAAGAACGGATGGAAAAGAAACCTTATTATCTTACAACAGCGATTGCATATACGTCGGGGAAACCCCATATCGGAAATACGTATGAGGTTGTGTTAGCGGATGCAATTGTACGCTATAAACGTTTTCAGGGGTTTGATGTGCGTTTTCAGACCGGAACAGATGAACATGGTCAGAAAGTAGAATTAAAAGCTGCTGAAGAAGGTGTGACCCCGAAAGAATTTGTAGATAAGGTGTCGGGTGAAATCAAAAGAATCTGGGATTTAATGAATACGTCATATGATAAATTCATCCGTACTACGGATGATTATCACGAAAAACAGATTCAAAAGATTTTTAAGAAGCTATATGAGCAGGGCGATATTTACAAAGGGCATTATGAAGGAATGTATTGTACTCCGTGTGAGTCGTTTTTTACAGCTTCTCAGCTTGTGGACGGAAAATGTCCGGACTGTGGCAGAGAAGTGCAGCCCGCAAAAGAAGAGGCCTATTTCTTAAAAATGAGTAAATACGCAGATCGATTAATTGAGCATATTAATACTCACCCGGAATTTATTCAGCCGGAGTCCAGGAAGAACGAAATGATGAACAATTTCCTTCTGCCGGGATTACAGGATTTATGCGTATCCAGAACAAGTTTTAAATGGGGTGTTCCGGTAGACTTTGATGATAAGCATGTTGTATATGTATGGTTAGATGCATTAAGCAACTATATTACCGGTCTTGGCTATGATGCAGACGGAAATCATGACGAGAAATATGGAAAATACTGGCCGGCAGACTTGCACCTGATTGGAAAAGATATTTTGCGTTTCCATACAATTTACTGGCCGATTATGTTAATGGCATTAGACATTCCGCTTCCAAAGCAGATTTTCGGACATCCGTGGCTGCTGCAGGGTGACGGAAAGATGAGTAAGTCGAAAGGAAATGTGCTTTATGCCGATGATTTGGTAGATGTATTTGGTGTAGATGCTGTCCGTTATTTTGTACTGCATGAAATGCCGTTTGAAAATGACGGTGTCATTTCATGGGAACTGATGGTAGAACGTTTGAATTCTGACCTTGCCAATACACTTGGGAATCTTGTAAACCGTACCATTTCCATGAGCAATAAATATTTTGACGGCGTTGTGGAAGCAACCGAGGTCTGTGAACCGGTTGATGAAGAATTGATTTCTCTTGCGGCAGAAACAGTGAAAAAGGTTAGTGCAAAAATGGATGAGCTCCGAGTGGCAGATGCCATTTCCGAAATCTTTACGCTGTTTAAACGCTGTAACAAATATATTGATGAAACAATGCCGTGGGTACTTGCGAAGGAAGAAGAGACAAAGCCAAGACTTGCGCAGGTGCTTTATAATCTCGTTGAGGGAATCTGCATCGGAGCTACATTGCTGAAGTCATTTATGCCGGATACGGCAGACCGGATTTTGGCGCAGTTAAATGCCGAAAAACGTTCCATTGATGAATTGGAAAAATTTGGGAAGTATGTGTCTGGTACAAAGGTGACAGAAAAGCCGGCAATCCTTTTTGCAAGAATGGACTTAGAAGAAGTTTTGAAAAAGGCAGAAGAAATTCAGAAGGCGCAGTCAGGCGGGGAAGAAAAACCGGGTATTGACATTGAGCCAAAAGCAGAAATTACATTTGATGATTTTATGAAAATGCAATTTCAGGTAGGTGAGATTATTGCCTGTGAGGAAGTGAAAAAGTCAAAGAAACTGCTTTGTTCACAAGTTCGTATCGGAAGTACTGTAAAACAGATTGTTTCTGGTATTAAGGCAAACTATTCGGCAGAAGAAATGGTAGGAAAAAAGGTAATGGTTCTTGTGAACCTAAAGCCGGCGAAGCTGGCAGGAGTGCTTTCGGAAGGAATGCTTCTTTGTGCCGAAGATGAAAATGGAAATCTCGCACTTATAACACCAGAAAAGGATATGCCGGCAGGAGCGGAGATTTGTTAAGATGATAATTGATACACATTGCCATTATGATGATGAAAAATTTGAGTGTGATCGGAAAGCTTTGCTTTGTTCTATGAAAGAAAAGGGCGTTGAACTGGTTATTAATAGTGGAGCAGACCTTGACGGCTGCAAAGATACAATCCGAATGGCGAAAGATTATGCTTTTGTCTATGGTACAATCGGGATTCATCCGAATGAGACAGGGAAGATGACAGAAGATACAATCGATTGGCTGAGAACACATTCTAGACAAGAAAAAATTGTAGCAATTGGGGAAATTGGTCTTGATTATTATTGGGATGAGCCGGACCACGAAACGCAAAAGTTCTGGTTTAAACGTCAGCTTGATTTAGCAAGGGAATGTAAGCTCCCGGTTGTTATTCACAGCCGGAATGCGGCAGAAGACACGATGGCAATTATGAAAGCAAAAAATGCCGGAGAGATTGGGGGAACAATCCATTGCTTCTCTTATTCTCGAGAGATGGCAGAGGAATATGTGAAAATGGGCTTTTACATCGGTGTAGGCGGTGTTGTTACGTTTAAAAACGGGCGGCGCATGAAAGAAACGGTACAGGCAGTTCCATTAAACCGGATTTTGCTTGAGACAGATTGTCCATACCTCTCTCCGGAGCCTTATCGGGGCAGGAGAAATGATTCATCCTATTTAATTTATGTAGCCGAACAAATTGCAAAGCTAAAGAATATATCAGTTGAAAAGGTGATTGAGATAACAAAACAGAATGCAAAAATTCTCTATGGAGTTGGATAAAGAGGAAATGTATGGAACAGAAACGGAGAAGTGCAATGGCGAAACTGGGAAATCCGCAGGAGACAATTGCTGTCCTGCAAAAACATGAATTCCACTTTCAGAAAAAATTTGGACAGAATTTTTTAATTGATACGCATGTGCTGGATAAAATCATTGTTGCAGCAGGGGTGACGAAAGAGGACTTTGTGTTGGAAATCGGACCGGGAATTGGGACGATGACGCAAATGCTTTGTGAAGCGGCAAGGCAGGTTTTGGCGGTTGAGATTGATGATAAGCTGATTCCGATTCTGAAAGAAACTTTGGCTGCATATGATAACGTGGATATTTTACATGGGGATATTTTGAAACAGGATATTTCCGCACTGGCAGACAAATATAATGGTGGAAAACCGATTAAAGTGGTGGCAAACCTGCCGTATTATATAACAACGCCAATTCTGATGGGATTGTTTGAGAGCCATGTACCGGTTGACAATGTTACCGTGATGGTTCAGAAGGAAGTCGCAGAGCGAATGCAGGCAGAACCCGGAAGCAAGGCATATGGTGCATTGTCTCTGGCAGTACAATATTATGCCAAGCCATATATTGCTGCTAATGTGCCTCCGAACTGTTTTATACCACGTCCTAATGTAGGAAGTGCAGTTATTACGTTAACCTGTTTTAAGGAACCACCGGTTCATACAAAAGATGAAGGGCTGATGTTCCGCCTGATTCGGGCATCCTTTAACCAGCGCAGAAAAACATTACAAAATGGGTTGGCAAATAGCCCGGAGTTATCTTTTTCTAAGGAGGAGATAGCAGAAGCACTGGATAAAATGGGACTTCCGGTAAATGTAAGAGGAGAGACATTAACGCTGAAACAGTTTGCTGAATTAGCAGATATGATAACACGTTAAGTGTTTACACTTAGGTGCTATGAAAACATGTGCAGGAATGGAGGATTAGCATGGGATTACCAATGTTTTATGATGAGGCAGATGAGTGGAGCAAAACATTATTGCTGTATGATGCCGCAATCAAAGAAATTACAACGAAATTAGAAATTTTAAAAAACGAATTTCGTCTGAACCAACAGTATAATCCAATTGAATATATTACTTCAAGGATTAAGTCAGCAGAAAGTATTGCAAGAAAGATGCAGGACTATGATATTGAAATTACGGTGGCTAATATTATTGAGCATGTCAATGATTTAGCGGGTGTCCGGGTGATTTGTCCATTTACCTCGGATACATACCGGATTGCAGAAGCAATCCGAAAGCAAAACGATATTAAGGTTTTGAAGATAAAGGATTATATTGAACACCCAAAAGAAAATGGATATATGAGCTACCATATGCTTGTGTCCGTTCCAATTTTTCTTTCTGACCGGGTTGTGGATACAAAAGTGGAGATACAGATTCGTACAATTGCTATGGATTTTTGGGCAAGTTTGGAACATAAAATTTATTATAAGTTCCAGGGGAATGCTCCGGATGGGATTCGTTTGGAATTAAAAGAATGTGCGGATATTATTGCTTTTTTGGATCGCAAGATGTTATCCTTAAATGAGTATGTACATTCATATATGGAGGAAAAAAAGACCGAGATTGTCAAAAATGAAGGAGAAAGTTGACGAAGTGGAGGAGATTATGAGCGAAGAGACGATGAAGGATTTTGAAGAAGAAATTAATCGTTCCATGCAACGGTATGCAGAAGGTGACTTGGTTCGGGGAACCGTATTATCGGTAGAGGAGGAAGAAATAGAAGTGGATTTGAATGCTTATTCACAGGGAATTATTTACCGTGAAGATTATAGTGATGATCCATCCTTTCATGCAATGGACGAAATACGTACCGGAGATTTTTTAGAAGCAGTTGTTATGGAGCCGGATGATGGTACCGGACGAGTGCGTTTATCCTTGAAGCAGGCAAGAAGCAGTCGGGCATGGGAAACATTGCGGGAAGCAATGGATTCAAAGTCTGTTTATGAGGTGAAGGTGCTGACAAGTGTAAATGCTGGTGTTGTAGCATTTTTAGAGGGAATTCGTGGGTTTATTCCGGCATCATTACTTTCTATGTCATATGTGGAAGACGTGGATGCTTTTGTCGGTGAAACATTGCGTGTTATTGTTATAACAGCAGATGAGGAAAAAAATAAGTTGGTTCTCTCGGCAAAAGATGTACAAAGAGAAGAAGCTGCGAAGGCTCATGAGGCAAAGCTGAATGCATTGCAGAAAGGTTTTGTTACAGAGGGAGTCATTGAACGGATTGAACCATATGGCTGCTTTGTTACATTTGGTGATGGTTTGACAGGTTTAGTGCATATCTCACAGATTTGCGGAAAGTTTCTCCGGTCACCAAATGAAGTTGTTAAGCTTGGGCAGTCGGTAAAGGTAAAGGTTTTGGATGTGGCAGATGGTAAAATTCGTCTCAGCATGAAAGAAGCAGAAGATATTTCTCCGGAAGTAACAGATGAGGTGGAGGAATCGGTAGAGTATAGTTCCGGTGAAGAAGCAACGACTTCTTTGGGCAGTTTGCTGGCCGGACTTAAATTGGATTCGTGAATTAAATTTCGGAATGGAGGAATCGTATGCCGGCATTTTTGAAAGACATTACTCCGTTTTTAGGTACGGGGGAAAGCAATGAGGATGGATTCACCTTAGCAGAGTTTCTGGAGCAGTATGATCCATATCATTATAAAAACCCATCCGTGACAACGGATGTGATTGTATTTCAGCATCCCAGGGACTTTACAACGGTTGAGAGCGGATTGAAATTATTAATGGTGAAGCGTCGGAATCATCCGTCAATTGGCTATTGGGCACTTCCCGGTGGATTTGTAAATGTGGAGGAAGATTTAGAGGTAGCAGCAAAACGAGAGTTAGAAGAGGAAACAGGATTAAAAAATATTTCCATTGAGATGGTAAATACATATGGGGAAGCAGACCGGGATCCGAGAAGCCGGATTATTACTGCTTCTTATGTCGCACTTGTAGAGGATACGGAGGAAGTTCGTGCAGGTGATGACGCAGCAGATGCATGCTTTGTAGATGTGACTTTGAAATCACTTCCGGCAAGAGAGGAAGAACGAAATGGAAAAGCACGTGTTGTAGAGCAATACAGTATTTTACTTACGAATGAAGAAAAGGGTCTGCATTTATCCGGTGAGGTTGAAAAATCTTATAACAAGGAGGGGCTTTTAAAAGAAACGGTGTATCGTGTTCTTACTTCGGAGAAAATTGCGTTCGATCATCCCCGTTTTATTGTAGAAGCTCTGCTCTATGTGAACGGATTATTGAAATAATAATTTGCATGTGATACAATAAACGGGTAACGGAAATTACATATTGGAGGAAAGCAAAGAATGAAATTAAAGAAGATATTAGCAACGGCAATGTGTGTTGTATTGATGGCAGCTACATTGACTGCTTGTGGAAGCGAGGGTGCAAAAGAAACAGCAGGTACGTCAGAGGGATCAGCGGATAAGAAAACTTTTACCGTAGGATTTGATAAGGAATTCCCCCCATACGGATATGAAGAAGATGGGGAATATAAAGGATTTGATTTGGATTTGGCAGCAGAAGTTTGTGCCCGCAATGGTTGGGAGCTGGTAAAGCAGCCAATTGATTGGGACTCAAAGGATATGGAATTGGACTCTGGTGCCATTGATTGTATTTGGAACGGTTTTACAATGAACGGACGTGAGGATGATTATACATGGACAGAGGCTTATGTGGATAACAGTCAGGTCTTTGTCGTA
>CATZVV010000084.1 GCA_958425285.1 uncultured Lachnoclostridium sp.
ATTCGGAAGAATTACTTCTACCAGCCCCATCCATTTAGATAGAGACATGGATTTCACCTTTGTAAAAATTGCCTGCATACAAAGACGCTGTCTTTCTGTCCGTGCATAATCATTTGTCTTTCCGGATTGACTGACTACAGCCCATTTCGGGTCGCCTTTTTTACCATGACGTATCTGACAGTATGCCATTGCCTGATAGCCGTTGAGTATTTGCTTTCCCGGCTTCAGATTCCGATACTTTTTCTTAATAATATAATTTGTATTATTCAGATTATATGCCTCGGATTCTGTCAAATCCAGTTCAACCCCACCGATTTCATTGACAAGCTGCGTAAAGGCATCTAAATTAACAATGACATAGCCATCCAGCTTAATTCCAAAATTATTTGCTATTGTCTTATACAAACACTTAATTCCACCATTTGCATAAGCTGCATTTAATTTTTCAGTCCGATTCAAAGGTTCCGCTATCGGAATGTATAAATCACGCATCAAAGAGGTCAGCTTCAATTCATTATTTTTCAAATCCATTGTTGCTATCATCATTGAATCCGTATTTTTTGAACTTGTCCGATCAATCGTCGAACTACTCCTTTTTTTATTCGTACTTCCATCATATCCAACCAGTAAAATATTAATTACATCCTTATCAAATTTCAGATTAATACCAGACAGATCCACATCATCCAAATCATCTTTGCTGGAAATATTAATTAATCCCATAGCACCATCCAGCTTCCATTTTGCTGTTGCTACAAGACTGCCCATGACAGCACACACAATGAGCCCAAACACAAAAAATATCTTCCTTACTCTTCCCTTCTTCTTCCTTTTTGCCATAATCTTCTCCATTCTAATTGCCCATATAAAAAATTCATGTTTACAACAATAACAATAATGCCAAGTTACGAATCAGCCCAGATTTTAAGTAACCATTTTTGATACACATATATCTTCGGCGAAAAAATCCCATTTCTGGCAGTGCAGCAAAATTTCTACACATTTCTTTTATTCCAGGTGAAAATTGTTCTTCAAATATTGTATAAAATGCCTTTCCCTGTCGAAAGGTCTCTCGTAGACGTACTCTCTGTTCTCTCAGTGAACGAAGCCGATTTGCAAAGTAACTTCCAAAACCAGTACCGCCAATCATGTTTCTGCTATGCTGGCGGTAATAAAGTGTTTCCTTATCCAAAAAACTTATCTTTCCCATTGCAGCACAGATTAATGCCATCCACCAATCATGAACCCGAGCTTCCTCCGGTATCTCCTCCAAGTATGGACGAATATTACCATTCACCATAAGTGTACAGCCTGTACACTTATTTTCTATTAAAAGATGTGATATGTCAACCTTTGAAGTATCAAAATGACTATTTTTTTGAAAAGAACCCATAGGTTCTTCTGTTTCACTATTATACAGCACTGCGTCTGAAAAAACCATAACAGGCTTTCCCTTTTCCTCTGTTTTCTTCATATGTGCCAGAGTAATCGAAATCTTATCTTCCATCCATATATCATCCTGATCACTCAACATAACATAAGGTGCTGTTGTTCTTTTTATACCTTGTAAAAAATTTTCTGTATATCCAAGATTCTTTTTATTACAGTGTAGATGAACTTTGTCTGGGAATTTTTTTTCATACTCCCCAATAATCTCCCTTGTCTGATCTGTTGAGCCATCATCACATACTTCAATTTTAAAATCATCAAAACTATTATTTAATATTGAATCCATTTGCTGTCTGATAAAACGTTCCCCATTATAAGTTGCCAAAACAATCTGTACTAATGACATTACCTTTTTCCTTCCTCCCAAAACTTTTTATTCATCGAAAATTTCCGAACAAGGGAAAGCGGAAATTTCTCATATCTTTTTCCGAATTGGTATCCAAGGAACTTAAATCCACTCTGCAAAACTAAGTCCGGAAGCATGTACCACTTTCCTTTCACTATTAAGTATTTCATCGTCTGCTTCACTAGTTTTATCCCCTCGGATTCAGATTTTACAGAACCAAAAATATCTTTAAACTGCTGCTGGGAAACAGCCAGATCAAAATTCCTTGTAAACTGCTGCCAATACGTATATTTATGTGCATGTATTACCTTCGCATCTGCTGCATAAGCAATTTTGTACCCAAAGTCAATAACAGAAGCTGCCAAAATCATATCTTCATTAAAAATTGTTTTTGTCACAAACCCACCTAACTGTTTATAAACTTCTCTTCGGTACATAGCACATACATTGGAACAAAAATAAGTTTTTATCCCTAGACGCTCTAAATCTTCTTTGGATTTCACAAAACTATCTGAAGGATAATTAAACTGTCTTGTATAATGTTCAATAACACCCACTTCATCACTTGCCAGCTGTCTTGCATAAACACTAGCAATTGTCTCATCCTGAAAAGCTGCTAACAGCCTCTCAATCAAAAATTTATCTACAGGCACAGCATCCTGAGTCATAAAAAGCATAAAATCTGCTTTTGCCATGGAAGCCCCCAGATTTCTCGTCCCCCCATGATCAAAATCTGTCTTTTCAACCGGAACAGTTTCTACACCCGGCATCTGCTCCAGAAGTTGTTTTACCCGTGAATCTTCCTCCGGATTCACTTTTGTCATCATAAAACGAACTACAGATGGCTTTATTGTCTGACATTTCAACATCCGAATCAGCTTTTCTAATTTTTCATCCGGCCGGTACACCGGAATTATTATCTCTACCATACTTCCTCCATTGCCGGTACTATTCCCTGTGAAGCAGCCGGTTAACTAGTTTCACTGCTTCTGAAGCATCTTTCGAATATCCATCTGCACCAATCTCGTCCGCATAACTCTGTGTAATAACAGCACCACCGATAATCACTTTTACAGGCAGTTCCTCTTCCTGGACCAGCCGGATAACATCTTTCATTGCAAGCATTGTTGTCGTCATCAGCGCAGACAACCCAATTATACTTGCATGTTCCTGCTTTGCTGTTTTAATAATTTGTTCTGCCTCCACATCCTTGCCAAGATCAATTACATTGTATCCATAATTTTTTAACATCAATACAACAAGGTTTTTCCCAATATCATGAATATCACCTTTCACGGTTGCCATTACAATCGTTTCCAACTGCTCACCACACCGCTCTTTCTCCAGTAAAGGTTCCAGATAAGCAATGCCCTGCTCCATTGTCTCTGCACTCGAAATCAGCTGAGGTAAAAAATACTTCTTTTCCTCAAAGAGCTCACCGACCCGGTTAATTCCGGGTATGAATTCTTTATCTATAATCTCTTTCGGCTTTTTTCCTTCTTCCAGTGCTTGCTTTACCATCTGTACAATCCGGTTCTTTTTTCCTTTAATAACAACCTCTTTCAAACCAGTTTCCGCAATCTCTTCCGACTGATTTTTCATTTCTCCCGTCACATGTGCTGCCATAACTCCATTAATATAAGACAAATCTGCCTCTTTTTTGTTTAAAAGCAAATCCGAGGCAAGTGCTGCATTCATAAGTAATGTCTGGGATGGATTGGCAATTGCCATTGTTAATCCATGTCCGATTGCCATCGTCAAAAATGCACTATTTACAAACTGCCTCTCAGGAAGTCCAAAAGAAATATTGGAAAGTCCACAAATGGTTGCAACTCCAAGTTCTTCTTTACAATACCGGATTGTCTCAAAAACTTCCAATGCAGCCTTTGCGTTTGCACCAATTGTAGCAACTAGGCCATCGACTACAATATCCTCTGCCGTCAAACCAGCCTCTCTGGCATGGCTTAAAATTGTATTTATAATTACTTTCTTTTCCTCCAGTGTTTCGGGTAATCCTTTATCAGACAATGGAAGAAGAATAAACATGGCACCATATTTTTTTGCTGCAGGAATTAATTTTTGAATCTTTTCTGGTTCCAGTGAAATCGAATTAATCAGGGCACGTCCCGGATAAATCCGCAACGCTGCTTCAACTACTTCCGGATAGCTGGAATCAATGCTTAATGGTAAATCAACCGTATTCGTCAAAAGGTTGACTGCCTGCAGCATTCGCTCTTTCTCATCAATTCCATTCATTCCCATATTTACATCTAATATCTTGGCTCCGCGTGCCGCCTGTTCTTCTGCCATAGAAACAACTAAATCGAAGCAGCCCTCCTTTAACTGTGCCTGTAAAGCCTTTTTCCCGGTTGGATTAATGCGCTCTCCTACAACCATAAAAGTTCCATCTAAGTCCACAAAGGTTGTGTTCCTCTCTGTAGTCAGCGCACATATATTCCTATTAGAGAAATCCTGGAATTTTTCTTTCTTAACATATGCAATCATCTTCTCCATATGCTTCGGTGTTGTACCACAGCATCCACCTAAAACGGACGCTCCTGCTTTTGCTAATCCTGCCATTGAATCTGCAAACTCATCCGGATTCATATCATAGCAGGTCTTTTCGTTTATCAGTTTCGGAAGACCTGCATTTGGCTTTGCTATGATTGGTACTTTGGATACCTTCTTCATTTGCAGCACAGCTTCAATCATTTTATCCGGACCCGTAGAGCAGTTTAATCCAACTGCATCTACACCCATTGCCTGCAGTACAATCACCGCCGTCTCAGGATTTGTTCCATATAAAGTCCGCATATCCTCCTGATAAGTCAAAGTCACAATCACCGGAAGATTGCACGTTTCCTTAACGGCCAGAACAGCAGCACGACACTCCTGTAAGCTCATCATTGTTTCAACAGCAAACAAATCAACACCTGCCTCCAGACTAAAACGAACCTGCTCTTTATAAACTTCAACCAATTCTTCAAACGTTAATGTTCCCATTGGAGCAAGTTGCTCTCCTGTCATTGTCATATCACCGGCAATATATACTTTTCTCTCTGCACCGGCTTCCGATATTGCTCTTTCTGACAGATGGATTAATGCTTTTGTCATTTCCTCCTGTCTGTCTTGAAGTCCATACTCTGCTAATTTAATCGAATTGCAAGTAAAGGTGGGTGCATAAAGTACATCACTGCCCGCCCGGATATATCTCTTTTGCAGTTCTATAAAAATTTCCTCATGTTCCAGAATCCATTGTTCGGGACAAACTCCACTCTCCATCCCTTTCTCCTGAAGATTGGAGCCGGTTGCTCCATCTAGAAAAAGGAAACCTTCTTTTAACTTCTGTCTGAAATCCATCCTGACTTTCCTTTCTAATTCTCTATTTCAATTGTTTCTTTTTTTTATTTGTTTCAATCTATCAATTAAGAATACCACGTTAGCCGTGGTTTTTCAATCCAAAAAGTGTCAGAGGATCTGAATCCGGTACTTTTCCATCCAGTAGTTTACCTGCAGCATAAAAGCAAGCATTTGTGGACCCGCCATTAACTGCCCATACCATGGGCAGCCATAATCAGACGGGCTGTCTAAAAAGGTATTTACTTTTTTTAAGTCTAAAAACTGACGAATTGGTGCATTCGGATTAGAGAGTACATCCTTAAGCCGTCTGCCAAGCAACTTTTCGTATTCAGGATGGTAGCTCTTCGGGTAAGGACTTTTTCTTCTCCATAAAATTTCCTGTGGCAAATGTTCTACACCGGCAAGGCGCAGCAGCCCTTTTACGATTCCATTCGGGCACTTCATTTTCCATGGCACATTCCAGACATATTCAACAATCCGGTGATCCGCAAGCGGAACTCTTGCCTCCAGTCCGGAATACATACTTGTGCGATCCATACGGTCTAATAATGTCACCATAAACCATTTTAAATTCAGATAGGCAATCTCACGTCTTCTTTTTTCCTCTGGGGTATCCTCCGATAAAATTGGAGTTTCGCAAATCGTCTTCTCATAAGCATCTTTTGCATATTCCTCTAAAGGAAGCTCCTGAATCAAATCATCTAATAATAACATCTTTCTCGGCGCAAGATCCGTTGACCACGGAAAGGCATGTGTCTCAAATGCTTCCTTCTTGTGAAACCATGGATAGCCTCCGAAAATTTCATCGGCGCATTCTCCGGTCAACGTAACCTTATTATGTGCAACAACCTTAGAACAAAAGTACAACAGCGATGACTCCACATCAGCCATACATGGTAAATCTCTTGCGTCTACTGCCCGAAACAGGTTTTCAATCATGTCATCATTATTACATACGAGATACCGATGATCACTGCCACAATATTGTACCATCTGGTCAACCCATGGACGATCCTGGCTTGGCTGGAAGGAATTGGCTTGAAAATATTTACTATTCTCCTCAAAGTCAAACGAAAATGTATTTAATGGCTCGCCGTGTTTTTTTCTCTCTTTAGCACAAACCGCCGTTACCAGACTACTGTCCACACCACCAGACAAAAAAGTACTAATCGGTATGTCTGCTAACATCTGCATTTTAATCGCATCTTCTACAAGAAATGAGGTTTTTTCAACTGTCTTCCAAAAGGAATCTTCATGTACCCGACTTTCCAGTTTCCAGTATGTTTGGTCCTTTCGCATTCCCTGCTCAAAACAGAGGTAATGTCCGGGCAGAACTTCCTCTATTCCATGAAAAACTCCTTTCCCATATGATTTTGCAGGTCCTAGCGCAAAAATTTCACAAAGACCCTCTTTATCCACTGTAGGTCGTACACCCGGATACTCAAAGAGCGCTTTCATTTCAGACGCAAATATAAGACCTCCTTCTCTTTGGGTATAAAACAAAGGTTTTACATCCAAGCGATCACGGAATAAAAACATGCACTTTGAAGTTTCATCCCAAATAGCAATTGCAAAAATACCATTTAAACGTTTTATAAAATCCGGACCATACCTCATAAAACCAACGAGTATAACTTCTGTGTCACTCGTTGTCTCAAACTTCTCTCCTTCTTGCATCAGTTCACTTTTTAATTGCCTCATATTATAAATTTCACCATTAAAAATAATACAGCATTCCCTAGTTCCATGTCTTCGAACCATCGGCTGATGACCGGTTCTCAAATCAATGATTGACAACCTGACATGTGCCATTCCACAATTCCTCTTTAGGTAAATCCCATCATCATCTGGTCCGCGGTGTTTTTGCACGATATTCATCCTTCGAAGAACCGGAATCCACTGCCTTCTTTGTAACACATAATCTTTTCTCAGATTACAAAATCCCGCTATTCCACACATGTTTTTCCTCCTTCATTAATGAATAATTGGCTGATACTGTTTTCCTAAAAAGGCGGCCTCTAATGTCGGAATTAATTCCTCCGTATGGGCAATCATCGAATTGGGCTTCTTTATCGGATCATCCTGACCAAATGGAACAAAGTATATATTCTTTGCATTTAAAAGCAAACCAATATTTTACTTTATGACTATATCGTTTATAAATTACTTCACAAAAATTCAAATAAAAATCAATTAACTTACGATTAGCCCAGCCACCATATTGCTTAGCTAAATATAACGGCATTTCATAATGAGACAT
>CATZVV010000085.1 GCA_958425285.1 uncultured Lachnoclostridium sp.
GGAAGATGACGGTACATATGCAGCCAGTCAGAAAGAAACAGCAGTGAGCGTAAATTTGGAGTTGGCAACAGGAACAGAGGTTTCTGAGGAAACGGGGAAAACACTTGCTTTGTTTGTAGCAAATGCAGCAGGATGTAATTCTACTGATAAAATTGTTGTTATGGATACAAACAGAAACCTGATTTTTAGTGGAGAAAGTTCAAATACTCTTGGTGGTACAGTTAGTGATGTGGCTGATTACAAAGTAAAACTCCGGAATACAATTGCAGAAGATGTAAGAGATGTCCTGTTAAAGGTTGGTTATAATAATGTTCAGATTGGAACATCAAATATTATTTTTGATATGGATAAAGTGACGCAGCTTTCAGAAGAGTATTCCGTACCGGAGGGGCGTGATGAAGGAGTAAAAACAAGTGATTATGCTTACAAATCTACCGGTAACTCTGGTAGTGGAGGAACTCCGGGAACGGATTCCAATAGTGAAGATACGGATTATATGCTTGTGGATGAAGGCAGTTCCAACAGCGAGACGACATTAGATAAGAACAATTATGCGCCAAATAAGGTGACAGAGAATCGTGAAAAGGAAATTGGAGCCGTAAAGCCTGAGGAATCTTCTATCGCAATTGTTCTTACCAGATATCGTAATGTATATGAAGAAACATTGGAGGCAGATGGAACGCTTGACAATATTTCCTTTGAAATGTATGCAGAGCAGAACAACACACCAACTGCATTAACAGTTCCGGATGAAGTTGTCCAGCTTGTGGCAAATAATACAGGTATCGCTGAAAACCGTATTTCAATTCAGGCATATGAACAGCCAATTTTCCAGAGCAAAGATGATTCCGAAGTTAATGTGACAAATTACTTAATGATTATATTAGCAGTACTTATTGCAGCATTACTTGTATTTGTTATTGTGAAAGGAACCTCTCCGGTTCGTGTAACTGAAACGGATCCGGAGCTTTCTGTGGAGGACTTGCTGGCAACAACATCAGAGACTCCGTTAGATGAAATTGATATGGAAAGCGGTCGTTCGGAACTGCTTATTATGATTGATAAATTTGTTGATGAAAATCCGGAAGCGGTTGCTTTATTGCTTCGCAACTGGTTAAACGAAGATTGGGGGTAAAAGCTATGTCAGCTGCAAAATCTGCAATGAGAGTCAGTGAGTTGTCGGGAATACAAAAAGCGGCGGTATTACTGATTACGCTTGGTCCAGAAAAAGCTTCGGAAATATTTAAACACCTCAAGGAAGAAGAAATTGAACAGTTAACATTAGAGATTGCAAATACAAGAAGTGTTACACCAGCCCAAAAGGAAGAAGTGCTGAATGAATTTTATGAAATTTGTCTGGCACAACAATATATTGCTGAAGGCGGTATTGGATATGCGAAGGACCTCTTACAGAAAGCTTTGGGAGAGGAAAAGGCAAAAGAAGTTCTTGGAAAGCTTACAGCTTCTCTTCAGGTTAGGCCGTTTGAATTTATTCGTAAGACAGACGCCTCCCAGATTTTAAACTTTATTCAGGATGAGCATCCGCAGACGATTGCGCTGATTCTGTCATATTTGTCTCCAGCTCAGGCATCTGGAATTATTAGTTCATTGACTCCGGATAAGCAGACAGACGTTGCCAAACGTATTGCGCAGATGGATCGTACGTCACCGGATGTAATTAAGGAAGTAGAAAATATTTTGGAACAGAAACTTGCTTCTTTGGTAAATCAGGATTATACAATTGTCGGCGGTGTAGATTCTATTGTAGAAATTCTTAATACTGTAGATCGTAGTACAGAGAAGTATATTATGGAAAATCTTGAAATCGAAGAGCCGGAATTGGCTGATGAAATCAGGAAGAAGATGTTTGTCTTCGAAGACATTCTTATGCTGGATGATCGTTCTATACAACGCGTATTGAGAGAGATTGAAAATAGTGAACTTGCAGTTGCCTTAAAAGGTGCAAATGAAGATGTTCAGGCACTTATCTTTAATAACATGTCCACACGTCTTGCTGCAATGATCAAGGAAGATATGGATTTTATGGGTCCGGTACGTCTGAAAGATGTGGAGGAAGCACAACAGAAAATTGTCAATGTTATACGTAAATTAGAAGATTCTGCAGAGATTATTATTTCCCGTGGCGGAGGTGATGAAATCATTGTCTAATTTGATTAAATATCCATTTGTTCACTTAGAGGGAAAGGAAGCATATGTAATTAGTGCGGAGGATAGGGAAGAGAAGTTTGTCCCTCTCCATGAAAAGGCAGTAAGCGTAGATGATACAGGAGAGTTAGCATCTTCTGCTGAGCCAGGGAAAAAAGTAGACGAGAAAAACTTTATTTCCGGTCTGCATATTTCGAATGCCAGAGAAATGCTTGAAGAGGAATTCCTTAAATGTCAGGAAGAGACAGAGGCAATGCTTTTAACTGCCAGAGAGCAAGCAGATACAATTGTCCTTCAGGCACAAGAACAGGCAAAACAGCTTTATCATGAAGCCTATGAGACTGGGAAATTAGAAGGCTATTCGGCGGGTGAGGTGGACGCGAAAGAGCGTTATCGTGAGCTTGAAGAACAGCTTCAGGGTGAAAGAGAAAAACAGATGCTGAAATATCAGCAAATGATTGAGGAAATTGAACCCAGATATGTTGAGGTTATGATTGCACTAATCCAAAAGGTGACGGGAGTTCTTTTAGAAGAGAGAAAAGATATTCTGCTGTATCTTTTGAAAAATAGCATTCATAATTTGGATAAGTCTACTCATTATATAATTCGGGTATCAAAAGAAGATGTTTATGATATTGAATCAAAAAAACAGGAGATAAAAGAGCTTCTTGGTGATGAAGTTGCTGTTGAAATAGTAGAAGAGAGAACTTTAGAAAAAAATCAATGTATTATTGAGACAGATTCACAGATGGTTGACTGTGGAATACAAACTCAGTTAAATAATTTGATTGAGTCATTAAAAATGTTGGTTTTGTAAATTGACTGGCAGGTATTGGAGGCAAAAATGGATTGTATAAACTTTGAGCGCTATGATAGCCTGTTAGAACGGAGTCTTGAGAAGCAACTTGGAAAAGTTTCGAAAGTTGTGGGGCTTACGA
Organism: uncultured Lachnoclostridium sp.; assembly: GCA_958425285.1. Lineage (GTDB taxonomy): Bacteria > Bacillota > Clostridia > Lachnospirales > Lachnospiraceae > UBA933. Next base: position 3,105 of record CATZVV010000085.1, read on the forward strand.
TTGAATCAATTGGTCCCGCTGCTAAGCTTAACGATCTATGTTATATTAAGTCGAATACTCAGAACGGAGTGGTCAAAGCTGAAGTAGTTGGTTTTCGGGATGATAGAGTTTTGTTGATGCCTTATGACAATATTGAAGGGGTTGGCCTTGGCAGTTGGGTTGAGAACACTGGCGAGCCTCTGCAGGTTGCTGTTAGTGAGGAATTACTGGGAAAAACTTTGGATGGTCTTGGTGAGCCAATGAATTGTACTTGTCTTAGAGAAAAGGCAAAATATTATTCTGTAGAAGCTGAACCGCCTAACCCGTTGAGTCGTAAAATTATCAACGAGGTATTGCCGTTAGGAGTGAAGGCTGTTGATGGTCTTATGACTGTCGGAAAGGGTCAAAGAATTGGTATTTTTGCAGGAAGCGGTGTTGGAAAGAGTACACTTATGGGTATGTTTGCCAGAAATACAAAGGCTGATATTAATGTAATTGCTTTAATTGGAGAACGTGGAAGAGAGGTTTTAGAGTTTATAGAAAGAGATTTGGGAAAAGAAGGAATGGCACGTTCTGTTGTAGTAGTAGCCACCTCGGATAAACCTGCTCTTATCCGTAAAAAAGCGGCTAAGACAGCTACTGCTATCGCGGAATATTTTCGTGATCAAGGCAAAGATGTTTTGCTTATGATGGATTCTTTAACACGTTTTTCTATGGCACAGAGGGAAATTGGTTTGGCTTCTGGTGAACCTCCGGTTTCCAGAGGTTATCCGCCGAGTGTATATTCTGAAATGCCGAAATTACTCGAACGGGCAGGGAATGCAGAAAAAGGTTCCATTACCGGATTATATACGGTATTAGTAGATGGTGATGATTTTAATGAACCGATTACGGATACGGCAAGAGGAATTTTAGATGGGCATATTATCCTATCAAGGAAATTGGCACATAAAAACCATTATCCTGCGATTGATATTCTACAAAGTATTTCCCGTGTGATGAGCTCGATTGCAACAAAAGAACATAAAGAGTTTGCAGGGCAATTGAAAAACGTGCTTGCTACATATGCAGATGCAGAAGATTTGATTAACATTGGAGCCTATAAAACGGGTTCTAACCCAAATATTGATTTTGCAATTGAGAAAATTGATGCAGTAAATGAGTTTTTAATGCAACGGACAGAAGAAAAATTTTCGTTTGAGGAAGTTGTACTTTTAATGAGTGGTATTTTTGCAAAAGAGGTGGCGAATGAATAATGGCACATTTTATTTATCCAATGCAGAATATCTTATCTATGAAGGAAAAACTGGAAGAGCAAGCTAAAAATGATTATAGTCAAAAAGTAGTGCGGTTAAACCGTGAGGAGGAAGAACTCGCCCGATATAAGAAAAAGAAGCGAGATGCAGAGAACGAATTAAAAGAAATTATTGAACTGGAACTGGATATAGAACTTATTCGTAAGAAGAATGAAGCGATTGATATACTCAAGTTTTATGTGAGTCAGCAGGTGCAAGTCGTGGAACAGTGGCGGAGTATTGTGTTAAAGGCTCGGGAAGTATTGAATGAAGCAATGAAGGAACGAAAAATTCATGAAAAGCTAAAGGAAAAAGCATTTGATGAGTTTAGACAGGAAGAAAATAAAAAGGAACAAAAGGAAATTGATGAACTGGTAAGTTATCGGTTTGGAAAAGTTAGAAATGAGGATTGAATATGGCAAGAAGGAAGAAAGAGGCACAGCGGGAAGCAAATTTGGATTTAGGGGATCAGCTGCAGGAGGAATCTACTGGCAGTAAGGCAATAACTGTGTTAATCGTATTTATTATTGTGATTATATGGCTTGCTGTGTTTGGTGTATTAATTAAGTTAGATGTAGGTGGTTTCGGAAGTCAGGTTTTGACTCCGGTTTTGAAGGATATACCTGTAATTAATAAGATTTTACCGAATTCAGGAGTTGATGATTATTCAGACAAATATAATTTTAATTCTATGAGTGATGCGGTTGAACGGATTCAGGAGTTGGAGCGTCAATTAGCTGCTGCAACTGATACAAAGAGTGCGAATGATTCTGAGATTAAAGAATTAAAGGCAGAAGTAGAGCGTCTAAAGGTTTTTGAAAATGAACAGGCAGATTTTGCGGAAAGAGTGAAAGAGTTTGATGAAAAAGTTGTTTTTGCAGATGCAGCGCCAGATATAGAAGAGTATAAGACCTTTTATGAGGGGATTAGTCCAGATAACGCTGAACAGATTTATAAGCAGGTAGTAGAAAAAATGGAATATTCCCAAAAAATCAAAGACCAAGCAGAAATCTACAGTAAGATGGAGCCTGAGAAGGCTGCCGCGGTATTTGAGACGATGACAGGTGATTTGGATTTGTTGGCCTCAATTTTAGATAATATGTCTCAATCAAAGAGTGCACTGATTCTTCAAAATATGTCTGCCGAATCGGCAGCACAGATTAGCAAGAAGATGACTTCAAAATAAAAGCACTAATATTTTTAAGAAAGGAGGAGAATGGAATGCAGACGCAGGGTGTTTCTATGGCGTTTATCAACGCCCGGACTGAACAGCCAGAAAAAAAAGTGGATTTATCGGGAAAGGCATCATTTGACCATGTATTTACAAAATCTTCTTTGAAGAAAAGCAAAACAGCTGATAAGATGGATTTACCGGATAACAAAAAGGAAATTCAAAGCCTTTTGGCTGAGAAAAAAATGTCTTTAGAGGCAAAGAAAAATGAATCGTCATCGGAAGATATTTTAAATATGACTCAGGAAGCAGCAATAAGCGGTGTGCTTCATGGGGCAGAGCAATTTCTTCAGGATGAGTTCTCGATGTCAGAAGAAGATTTGGCGGACTTATTAGAAATGCTGGGAATTTCCTTGATAGAATTGCTGGCTCCAGGGGAGGGTGATACTTATCAGTTAGATGAAACAGCATTTGAAAATCTAAAGCAATTATTAATGGAGTTTCATGGCTTAGAAGATGAATCCGCTTTTTTAGTAAATCCGGATTTGGTATCGGAACTGGAGCAATTGAAAACAGGGCTTGAGTCAATTTTAAACGAACAAGAGTTTTTGTCACCAAAACAGTTTCTTGAATTTATACAAGAAAAGTTAGCAATGAAGGATGTGGAAGTACATAACGGAATGAACCATGAAGTGCCAGAAGATTTACAAGTTGCAGCAGATACGTCAAAAATTCAGGTGACAGTTGAACAGGAAGATTCCAGGAACCATAACTCCGGAATGGAATCAGATGTCTCTACAGAGACAAAAACAACTCTTGGTTTGTCCAATGACAATCAAAGCCAACTGGCAGATGCATTTGCCGAAAAATTGAATCAGGCATTCCGAACTGCGGGCTCATCACCGTCAGGCAGTAAGGCAGATATTGTTCATCAGGTTGTAAATCATATTCGGGTTAGAATTTTACCGGAAACAACAAGTATGGAGTTGTCCTTACACCCAGAGAGTTTGGGTAGAGTAAATATTTCTGTTTCACAAAGCGGAGGAGTAACTACAGCAACTTTACTGGTCCAGAATGAGGCTGCAAAAGAAGCTCTGGAGAGTCAGATTGTTACTTTAAAAGAGACTTTTGAGGCAAAGGGGTTAAAAGTAGAATCTGTTGAAGTTATGGTATCCGACTTTAGTTTTAAGAAAGACGATGAAAGTAAGGGAAGTTTGAGTCAGGAGAAAAAGACAGTAAGGCGAAAAATGCGGATTGATGGGACTGAAGAGGTAATAGAAGAGACCAAGGAAGAAACAGAAGAAGTAGTTTTAGATGGTCGTACAATTGACTATACAGCATAAAAGAAAGGAGGAAAGTGAATGGATGGAATTGTAACAGGACTAGATGAAATTGGAAGTTCATCAACAGAGAGCAGTAAATCAACAAGTAGTATTTTAGGAAAAGATGATTTTTTGAAGTTGCTTGTAACACAGATGCAATATCAAGATCCCCTGAATCCTCAGACCGATACAGATTTTATTGCGCAGTTAGCACAGTTTTCATCTCTGGAGCAGATGCAAAATCTTAATGCCACAACGGTTAATTCACAGGCTCTTAGCTTAGTTGGAAAAGAAGTAGTTGTCACATCAACAAGTGCGACTGGTAATGCGACAACTGTAAAGGGTACAGTTGATTATGTTACCATTAAGAATGGAGATGCTTATCTGTCAATTGATGGTACTTTATATCCGGCAGAGGATGTTGTTACTGTTATGGATAGTTATTACGCGATTAAGGACTATCTGCCTTCTGTGGAAGAGACAGAATTATCTTTTGATAAGAGTAAACCACTTGATCTTGAAATT
>CATZVV010000086.1 GCA_958425285.1 uncultured Lachnoclostridium sp.
CATCGGGCGGCATTGGGAATTAGTGAGGTGTCGGATGCATTAACAATTATTATTTCAGAAGAAACGGGAATTGTTTCTTTTGCTTATCAGGGAAAGCTGAAACGAGGTATGGATGCAGATTCTCTGACAGAACAGTTGACAGCCCTGAGCCTGCATAAGATGGAAGGCGATAAAAATAAATGGTGGAAGGGGTGGAAGAAAAATGAAAAAAATAGCAGTAAATAATGTAGCGCTTAAGTTACTGTCTTTAGTTCTGGCGTTTATTTGTTGGTTAGTCATCATTAATATTTCGGATCCTACGATTACCAGAACGTTTTATGACGTACCGGTAGAAATACTGAATGAAAATGCAATTACATCTGCTGATTGCGTATATGAAATTATTTCTGGCGATACAGTTAATATTACAGTAAAGGGCAAACGAAGTGTTGTAGAAAAGATAGACCGGGCAGATTTTGCACCTAAAGCAGATTTGAGCAAGTTGTCGGAAGTGAATGCAGTTGCGATTGTGGTACCACCTCTTTCGGTGCCGAATAATGCAGAGGTACAGGTAGAGTGGAATAATGCAGTTCTACAAGTTTCATTGGAAAAGAAGAAGGTAAAACAATTTAAAGTAAATTATAAAACAGAAGGAAATGTAGATTCTTCATATATTTTGGATAGTGTTTCGCTTGATACTCCAATTTTAGAAGTATCTGGGGCAGCTTCGATGATGAAGAAAATTGGTAGTGTGGGAGTTGTTGTTCCATTAACCGGTCAGAAGGATGGATTTGAGAAGGAGCTAAAACCGGTTCTGTATGACAAGGAAGGGAATGAGTTATCAGCAGAAAAAGTTACGTTTGATAATAACAATATTAAAGTAGTAGTTTCAATTCTGCCTACAAAGGCGATACCGGTTTATTTTGATGTAACTGGCGATCCAAAGGAAGGATATCGTCTTGTACAGACAGACTATCAGCCAAAAAGTATACGAGTAGCAGGTAAGGACACAGAATTAAAAAATTTACGTTCTTTGACGTTGCCTCTTAGTATAGAGGAGCAAAATAAGGATATTGAAAAAGAGATTGATGTGGCATCAGAATTGCGTTCCAGTTTGAAAACTGTGCCGGGCTATGAAACTATTTCTGTTCGATGTGTAATTGAGCGGGATGGGAGAAGAACTCTTTCGCTGACGAACAGTGATATTACAATTGTAAATTTGACAGAAAATTTGTCCTGCACGTTTGATGAAAAAGATATTAAGTATCAAATAAAGATTCTGGGAAAGGAAGAGGATTTGAAAAATATTACAAGTGCCAATCTTTCCCCTTATCTCGACTTAAAAGGTTTGGGAGTTGGAAAGCATACTGTGTTGCTACAGTATAAACTGCCAAATGGAATTACAACAAAAACTAAGATAAAAATAAAGGTGACATTGGAGCAAATGCAAACTTCAGATGAAAATGAGGCTATGGAGACTCCAAGTCAGGAAAGTGAGGAATAGATATGTTAAATTATAAAAGATATTGCAGAGTGCCGGTTATGAATTATCCGGAAAGAGAATGGCCAAGTAAGGAAATTCAAAAAGCACCTGTATGGTGCAGTGTTGATTTGAGGGATGGAAATCAGGCATTAATAGAGCCGATGGTTGTGTCTGAGAAAATAGAGTTTTTTCAACTTCTTGTAAAACTTGGGTTTAAGGAAATTGAAGTCGGTTTTCCAAGTGCTTCACAGATTGAATATGATTTTTTGCGGCAGCTGGTAGAGAGAAATCTCATTCCGGATGACGTGACAATTCAGGTTCTTGTTCAGTGTCGGGAGCATTTGATTCGCAGAACATTTGAATCTTTACAGGGAGTAAAAAAGGCGATTGTGCATATTTACAATTCTACTTCAACATTGCAGCGTGACGTTGTTTTCGGAAAGTCTATGGAAGAAATCAAGCAGATTGCAATTGATGGGACCAAGATGGTAAAAGCGAATATGGGCGATTATGAAGGAGAACTGGTATTGGAATATTCTCCTGAAAGTTTTACCGGAACAGAACTTCCGTTTGCACTTGAGGTTTGTGAAGCTGTTATGGATGAGTGGGGAGCAGATAAAGATAGAAAAGTCATTATCAATTTGCCGGCTACTGTAGAGATGACTACCCCAAATGTATATGCAGATCAGATTGAATGGATGTGCAAAAATTTCAAGGACCGTGAAAGAGTAATTGTAAGTATACATCCACATAATGACAGGGGAACAGGTGTTGCAGCAGCAGAACTTGCTATGCTGGCAGGATGCGACAGAGTAGAGGGAACATTGTTTGGAAATGGTGAGCGGACCGGAAATGTCGATATTTTAAACATTGCATATAATATGTTTTCACAGGGCATAAATCCTGAACTGGAGTTAGAAAATGTCAACGAAATTATAGAAGTATATGAGCATTGCTGCAAGATGCATGTAGGAATGCGTCATCCATATGCGGGAAAACTTGTCTTTACAGCCTTTTCTGGTTCACATCAGGATGCAATTAATAAGGGTGTAAAAGCGATGAAAGAACGGAAACAGGAATACTGGGAAGTTCCTTATCTTCCAATTGATCCTGCCGATGTAGGACGGGAATATGAGCCAATTGTCCGTATTAACAGCCAGTCAGGGAAAGGTGGTGTGGCTTTTGTTATGGATACATATTTTGGATTTAAACTTCCCAAAAGTATGCATAAGGAATTTGCAGATGTAATCCAGAAAATTTCCGAGAAGAAGGGTGAAGTTTCGCCAGATGAAATTATGCAGGCATTTCGTGATGAGTATATTAATAAAAAAGAGCCATATCACTATAAAAAATGCCTTGTAGAAGAGGTTTCTGATAGGCAAGAAGAGTTCGAGACAAAAGTAACACTTACTTATACTGAAAATGGAAAGGAAAAAACAATCGAGACATATGGAAATGGGCCGATTGATGCCGTGCAACGTGGGATTCAGGCAGAAGCAGGTATCCCACTAAAAGTTCTTGATTACAGTGAGCATGCATTGCAAGCAGGGTCAAATGCACAGGCAGCTGCCTATATCCATTTATTGAATCAGAAGACCGGTGCAGTAACTCATGGTGTTGGTATTAGTTCGAATATAACAAGAGCTTCAATTCGTGCTGTGCTTTGTGCATTAAATCGTTTGTTGTAAAAAAGTTAAATAAATTGGAATTTGTTGCAATAAATTAAGAGTTTCGTGCATTTTCTTTATTGAAGAAGCAATTGATCATTCAAGAAGAGAGAATGGAGGAATTCATTATGAAAAAGTCAGCAAAAACAGTTGTTGCACTTGGAATGGCAGCAACACTTGTTGCAATCGGTTTTGCAGGACCTGCAGAAACGGCAACAGCAAAAAAAACGTGGAAAGAAGAGACATCTGCTCAATTAGCAAAAACTCCTAATGTTGTGTCCGGCTCACAAATAGAGTGGAAGCTGCATAAGCCAAAAAGAGAGCATGATGTTGTCTGCCCGGAAAAAGTTCCTAATGTTGTGTCCGGCTCACAAATAACACCGGAAACTGCACAACCGGAAGATACATCCAGTATTAAATCGAAGGCAGTTTGTACCGCTTCAGGTAAAATTTGTATTAAATTTTCCAATCAGGTTGAATGGGATGAAGATGTTACCGTAAGTCTGACGGATGCAGATGGTGTTCAGACGATTGTTGAGGTTGTTAAGAAAAATGAAAGAATGATTGCTGTTGCTGGAACGGGTATGGTAAAAGGAGAAAAGTATACAGTTACAGTGAATGGGGTAAAGGCCGCCGGTGCAGATGAGTATACATCTGTAAGCTGTGAGTTCACCGCTAAAAAGCTGAAGACTTGTTGCAAAGCAAAGAAAATAACCAAAAAGATTAAGGCAAAGAAGAATACAAAGATTGTTGTTCAATGTAAGGGTACAGTTAAGTTGAAGGATGCAACAGTGACCGTAACAGACGAAGACAATAATGACTATGCATCAGCGGTAGTAAGTAAATCAAAGGGAAATATCAAAGTTCGTGTAGCCGGCTTGAAAAAGAAAGAAAAATACACTGTGATAATTGATGGTGTAAAAGCTAAAAAAGAAGCAAATTATGCAGCGGTTACATCGTCCTTTGCTACAAAGTGATGTAAAAGGTTATAATGTATTATATACATATGAATGGGCTGGTGAGGTTTTCCTTGCCAGCCATATATGGTATTTGCAGACTATAGGAGGTATACATGGGGGTATTGGCGAAAAAACATGTGAAAGTTCAGATTGATGAAACGCTTTTTTCACGGATTAGGCAAGGCGATGAGCGTGCTTTCGAGGAGTTATATTATATTACATATAAGCCCTTGTATGCCTTTATTCTTTCCATGACTCTAAATAGAGAAGATTCTGAAGATATTTTACAGGAAACATATATTAAAATTCGAGGTGCTTGTCATTTATACCAAAGTCAGGGAAATCCAATGGCTTGGATAATGAAAATCGCGAAAAATGAGTATTTAATGAAATTGCGAAAAGAAAAGAAATATGAAATGATAGATATTCAGGATTGCAATAATCTGCTTTTTCTGAATCAGATTCCGGAAATGGAGAACCAGTTATTTTTAGAGCAGTTGTTTCAATCGGTTTCTCCTGAGGATCGGGATATTATTATAATGCATGTAAATATGGGTATGAAGCATAGGGAGATTGCAGAAATTAAAGGATTGCCGGTGGGAACCGTATTATCAAGATATCACCGGGCAATGAAACTGTTGAAAAGTCAAGCAGAAGTACCAACCAAAGAGGGGGTATAATAATGTATTTAAAGGAAAAACAAAAATTATTAGATGGTTTTAATTCCCTAACGCCTGACCTTCTGCAGTCTATAAAACAACAACCGGTACAACAGATTGAGTCAGAGGCGGAATTATTTGGCTTATTACAATCAGAGCCGGAACAAAGGAGAAACCGTGTATCTCATAAATTTGTTTATGTAGGAGTGACAGCTGCAGCCGCTATTTTCTTTTTATTTATATCTAATTTCCTGTTTTCCCGCGTGGAAGAAAATCAAATTATTATTGATGTAAATCCAAGCATCAGTATAAAAGTTGATGATGAAAACTGTATTACAGGATTAGAAGAACTCAATGAAGATTCTGCTGTCATTATGGAGAAGATACCAGAAACTGATTCGTTGGAAGAAACAATGTCATACTTGTTAAAGGCGTTAAAAGAGGAAGATTATTTTTCAGATCAAGAAGTAGGAATATTAGTTACTTATGCTTTTGATGTAGGAGAGACTCCGGATGCACAGGTGAGGCTGGCTGTTAAAGAGTTTCAGGAGCAAGAAGAATTAGATGTGACTTTAATAGAACAGACAATAAGGCCAAGTGAGTTATTAAAGAAAACAGCCAGAGAGCAAAATATTTCTATCGGGAAGTGCAACTTTATAAAATTGCTTGAAAAAAAATATCAGTTGGATACGAAAGATATGCCTTATAAAAAAATTGAAGAGATTATAACGGAAGTAAAAGAAAAAGGGATTGATTTGAAAAAAGGGTTAGATGGTGAGGAAAAGAATGTGACCGGTGCAGAGGTGATTTCTTTTTCACTATCTGAGTGGAAAAGATCCGAAACTAAGGAAAGCTTCTCTAGTGCCGATAGTCAAAAACATTTTGGCAGTGACAATAAAGAGCGAAAGAAAGAGGGACAATTAAAAGAAGAGAATAAAATAAAAAAGAATTTGGAAAAAGGACATGAGCAACAGTCATTTGTGCCAGTGGTAAAACAGTCGCCTGTGCCAGAAGTAAAACAAACGCTTGCACCAGAGGTAAAGCAGACATCTGTTCCGGAGATAAAACAGACATCTGTGCCAAAGGTGAAACAAACATCTATGCCAGAAGTAAAACAGACAACTGTACCAAATATGAAGCTAACCCCTACGCCAAAAACAAAGCAGACAATTGCACCAAAGGAGAATCAGTCATATAAGCGGGAAGAAAAGGCATCACCCAAGCGAGAGGACAATCAGCTTAAACCAAAATGGGAAGAAAAACAGTCGCCAAAACGAAAAGAAAGAACAGAAAAGTCAACGGATGTATTTGATTCGAAAGAGGATTCAAGATTTGGTGGAAATGAGGGTAGTCAAAATAGTAGTTTGTTTTATATAACTAGTAATTTTGCCCCGATCAGCTGGGATAATTATTTAAGAGAAACGATACCTTGATTTGTGATATGTTCCCTTCTGGGTAGACAAGTGAAATAATAAAATTCACTTACTACTTGGAAGGGAGCATTTTTTATGGTAAAAATGGATTCACATACAAAGATTGAATATATAAAAAGAATGTTATTATAACTACTCAGTCACTGTTTTTTTAGTTCCTCATAGATTTCTTGAATTTTTGCATCCTCAATAGATTGATTCAAAAAGATTTCAACAGCATATTTGGCTTGTGCAACAAGCATTTCAAGCCCTGTTATACTGGTCATGCCGAGTTCCCTCCCCTGTTTTGTTAACTGTGTCTCTAAGGGATTATAGATAACATCGACAACTGCTTTGCATTTCGGAAAGTGCATTAGATCCACAGGCTGGGCGTTTACCTTTGGATACATGCCGACGGGACTTGTGTTTACAATAATTTCAGCATCTGTGTGTTCCCTGAAACATTCTTCATAAGAAATTGCACCATTTCCGGTAATAATATCTACAATGATAATTTCTTTTGCCTGCTCATACTTCAGAGCGGCAATGATGGCTTTAGCAGCTCCTCCGTTTCCAAGTACCAAGCATTTTTTCCCTTTCATGCATATGTTATGCTTATGAATCATATAGATAAAACCGGAAAAATCAGTATTGTATCCTTTGAGTCTGCCATTGTCATTTACAATTGTGTTGACAGCTCCTATTGCTTTTGCATGTTCATCAATAGATGATAGATAGGGAATGACATCCTGTTTATAGGGTATTGTTACATTAATTGCCTTAAAATCCTTTTTTTTCATAAAATTTTTAAACTCTGCCTTTGATAAAGGACAAATATCATATGTATAATCTGCCAGTTTTTCATGTATTGGCTTGGAAAAACTATGCCCAAGCTTTTCTCCGATTAGTCCGTAATTCATATAAATCCTCCATTTCGAGAGTACAATCTAATTATGTTAATAAGACTAGGGTATCATAAATTCTTTTTTCTTTCAAGGTATATTACCTGATTTAAAACATATAAATAGTAAAAACAATGCAGAAGGGGAGATGATTATGGCAATTGATGAAATTGTACGAGTACTTCCGCAAGCTCTCCGATATTTGGTAAAAAATCTTTTGGTCGAATACGAAAAACTACAGGAAATAAGACTTCGGGTAGGACGTCCCTTCGTTATAGAGTATGATAACCGGGAATATTTTCTGCGGATGGATGGAAC
>CATZVV010000087.1 GCA_958425285.1 uncultured Lachnoclostridium sp.
AGCTGAAAAACTTCCCGCATTTAATGATATTACCGAATCCAGCTTAGATATATCGGTAGAGGACTCAAGCGTCTTCATGCCAACATAGCTGTCACCCTTCATAGGGCTAATATCACTCATGTCGGTAACATTATCCGCTTCCACTTCCTCCTCATCAATTGTAGTAAACATATTCATGATACAATCGGCCATATACCTGTGTCCACCTACATCAGGATGTCCATCAGCCCAGTAAAACCAATTATCAAAATCCGTCTTATTAAAGGAAGACATTCCCTGCCCCGGACTTACCATAGCAAGATCATAATAATTTCCAATTTGGGAATAATCTTTTTCATGTGCGCATCCGCTTATATATAATACAAACATAAGTACAACTGCTGAGCCCTGATCCAAAGCCGTACGAATGATACTTTCATATGCCTCGGCACAATCGCCTCCATCATTAACGGCAAAGTCAATAAATAAAATATCCGGATATTCTCCGTACTTCATTTGATCCAACACATCACGCTGATATCTTACAATACCAAGCGTTGATGGTGTTCCACTCATTCCCGCATTAATAAAATGTACATTACTTCCGTCACCTGCCCCGAATGTATCTTTAAACTGATGATACGACGTTTCCGCATAACAATCCGCATTATTAGTCTCTGATGCGGCAAACCCCTCTGTAATCGAACCACCTAGATATGCAATTGTAACATCCTCACCGGCTCTTGCCTTTTCGATTGCTTTCTTAATTCTTGCATTATTGCCTGTAGAGAGAGTTGAATTTCCAACCATTTCAGAATAATCCACATCTGCAAAAGGCATTGTCTGCACAGTAACATTACTAATTGTAAAATCAATCCCCGCTGCATTACTTATTTTTAGATTAAAATCATAGGAATATTTTGGCACCTCAAAGGTAAATTCCTTTTGTACAGTTTCTCCGCTCGGACAACTGAAAGAAAGAGAATCTGACATTGGATCAATTGATTTTTTTGATATGTATGCACCATTGAGTGTATAATTGAGATATTCACCTTCATAGCCTACTGATATTTCCTGTGCACTTCCCGAATTTTGTGTAAATTCAGCGGTAATTCTGCATCTGCCACCGTACAACATTGCCTTTGTCAGGGGTATACTTATTTCAGATTCGACTAGCTTACTGCTGTTTCCATCAAAATCAATTGACATTGTGTCATATGCTGGTATAATTGTTGGTTTCGCAGTTGGCTGTGCAGTTGGATCAACGGTTGGCTGAATCGATGGTTTTTCTGATGATGCTGCTGTTACCGATGGAACAGCAGATGGTGTATTATTTTCAACCACATTACCTTTCGGTGTTTTTACAACTGACTGCTTTTTATTCTTCGCTTTTACCAAAACAGAACATACTCCAATCCTTTTCTTACCTTTTTTTGTATTTTTCTTGTTTGCTTCATACACGCATATTTTTGCCTTTCCAGTCTTTACTCCCTTTACCTTTCCGCTCTTACTAACCTTAGCTACCGCTTTTTTACTGCTTTTAAAGGAATACTTCCTTTTGGAAGACCGGTTTTTAATCACAATCTTCTTTGTACTTCCAATCGTGACCGTAAGCTTTTTCGTTTTCAAGCTTGCTTTCTTCGCTGCACTTGCTGTATTTGCGCCTGACATACTGCACACAATTAATGCCAAAGCAATGACAGTGCATACTACTTTCTTTTGTTTTTGAAACATCATAGAGAATCCTTCCCCTCTTTCATTTAATTTAATTTTTTAACTTATGCGATCTACCTTTTTTCAAGTCTGCTTGTTTCTTCGTAATTTCAGTTTTTTCACAACAGTCTCTCGAAATAGGCAGTATGCAACAGATATAAGTGGGATAAATACAAGCATACCAACAATTCCAAACAAGCTTCCACCAACTGTCACTGCCATCAAAACCCAAATTGAAGGAAGTCCTACGGAACTTCCTACAACATGGGGATAAATCAAATTGCCCTCAATCTGCTGCAATATCAGAAACATAATAACAAAAATAAGTGCCTGTACCGGATCCACAATTAGAATTAAAAATGCTCCAATAAAACAGCCAACAAAAGCACCAACAATAGGTATTAAGGCAAAGACAGCTATAACACAGCTTACCAAAAGTGCATACGGAAGTCTCAAAATAGACATCGTAACAAAAAACAAACCCCCAAGAATCACTGCTTCAATGCACTGGCCAGTAAAAAAATTCGAAAATATGCGATTTGTCATACTGGAAATTTCTTTGATGCGTTTTGCTTTTTCAACTGGCAAAAATGCTTTTAACACCATGCTCATCTGATTTGCCAGTTTTTCTTTTGAAACCAAAATGTAAATCGCAAATATCAATCCAATAACTAAATTCATTACCGTCTGCCCCACAGAAAAAACAACACCTGCAAACGAGCTGAGCATACCACCTAATGAATTTTGCGCAAAATCAATCAAATAACTGGAAATCTCCTCAAAATCGGGAATACTCCCTATAATATTCATTTTCAGGTTTTCCCAGTCAAATGGCAAATCCTGAACTCTTTCCTGAACTCTAATCCAAAAGCCGGGCATTGCCTCTGCAATATTTTGAAAAGTAGCCGCAAATTCAGGAATCACCAAAAACAAAATGGCAACTACAATTCCGAAGAAAATCGCCAGTGTAAGAGCAATAGAAATCGGACGTATCCACTTCATACGCTCGTTTCTTTTGGCAATCCGATGAATTCCTTTTTCTATCGAATTCATTGGGATATGAAGAATAAATGCAATACAGGCTCCTACAATAAAAGGCATTAATATATGCAACAATGCCAATACTCCATGCCAGACATATTCAATATAGTACAATGCAAAAAACAGCAAAACTGCATAGCTGATTAGGGCAATGGGTGAAATCTTTTTCCAGTTTCTCATTTTTCCCTCCCGTTACTAAAGATCTTACTCCTAATCATACTATTATTTTTTTAAAAAAGCAATGCCCCGATTCATTTTACAAAACAAATATTTACAATTCACTCTCCACTTACACTGATTCAAACAATGCTGTTGACAGATACCTTTCGCCTGTATCCGGCAATATGACCACAATATTTTTTCCCTGATTCTCCGGACGCCCTGCCAACACAACCGCTGCATGTAAAGCGGCACCAGATGAAATACCAACTAAAACCCCTTCTGTCGTTGCAATCTTTCTAGCAGCAAAAAAGGCTTCATCATCTTCAATTGTCAACACCTCATCATAAATCTTCTGATTCAAAGTATCTGGTACAAATCCTGCTCCAATTCCTTGTATTTTATGAACTCCAGGTACTCCTTTGGAAAGTACAGGGGAACCGGCAGGCTCTACAGCAACCACTCTCACATCTGGCTTTTTCTCTTTCAAATACGCACCCACACCGGACAATGTTCCCCCGGTACCTACACCAGCTACAAAAACATCTACTTTTCCATCTAATGCCTCATAGATTTCAGGTCCCGTTGTTCTCTTATGCTTTTCCGGATTAGCCTGATTTGAAAATTGACTCAAAATAATGGAACCTTCTATCTTCTCCTGCAATTCTTCTGCCTTAGCGATGGCTCCTTTCATCCCCTTACTTCCCTCTGTAAGAACAATTTCTGCACCATACGCTTTTAATAATTTTCTTCTTTCAATACTCATTGTTTCAGGCATTGTAAGTATCGCCCGATACCCTTTGGAAGCTGCTACAGAAGCAATCCCAATTCCGGTATTACCTGACGTAGGCTCAATAATGGTAGCATCTGGTTTCAACTTTCCGAGTCCTTCTGCCTGCTCAATCATAGCAAGTGCTATACGGTCTTTTACACTTCCTGCCGGATTAAAATACTCCAATTTTGCAAAAATATTTGCCTCTGCATTTTCACTCTCTGCAAAATGACTGCACTTCAAAAGCGGTGTCCTCCCTATTAACTGTGTCATACTTTCATAATAACCAGACATATAATCACCATACCTTTCTTGTTTTTTTATTTCATACTATCTCTCTAGGAATTATATGAAATAGTATATTCATTTTTATTTAAATTGTCAAGTCCTTTTTAGAAATATCCTCTTTTTGCCTCATCCTTCACCGATTGTATTACCATTTCCTTATATTCTGTCCCATAACCATTCAAGTGTTTTATGTTTTCAATTAGATTCTCTGTAGAAATTGTATATATGTCTTTTTCCTCTTTTACCCTTTCTTTTGGATCAATTCGTACAAACAGAACTGCTGTCCTCGCTTCTAATTTAGCATCAATTCCCGTAAGAGATATATAATCCAGAGTCACCTTTTCCTGAAACAAATCTCCCACTGCTCTGGCTGCAGCCGCCAATATATCCTCTCCCTCAGCTAACTGAGTATGAATTACTTCCCACCGGTCAGACATTTGTGAGCGGATCAGCAGCCATCTTCCCTTCATTTGTATATATAAATGAACTTCCTGTTTCATAAGCTCCTCCATTCCGGGAATGCGCATTCCGGATTAATATGATACTTTCTTACAATATTTTATGAAGAAAAAGAACCGCTGATAATTTTATTATTAAAAAAAGCCGTTTTGTTGTTACAACAACATACATTTTGCTATTTTCATAATAAACTAACCTACGAAAAATAAAACATTTACACAGGAAAGGATTGTGAACGTATGGTACGAAAAATCATTCAGATTGATGAAGAAAAATGTAATGGATGCGGTTTATGTGCAACTGCCTGTCATGAAGGTGCTATTGGAATCATTGACGGAAAAGCCCGTTTGCTTCGTGAGGATTACTGCGATGGCCTTGGAGACTGTCTTCCCACATGTCCTACCGAAGCAATTACCTTTGTGGAACGCGAGGCTGCACAATATAATGAAGCCGCTGTATTAAATCCAAGCAAATTATCAACATGGCCTGTTCAAATTAAATTAGTTCCTATACAAGCCCCTTACTTTAAAAAAGCACATTTACTCATTGCTGCTGACTGCACTGCTTATGCTTATGCTTCCTTTCATCAGGATTTTATGCGTGGAAAGGTCACCTTAATAGGATGTCCTAAGTTGGATGCTATCTCATATTCGGAGAAATTAAGTGAAATTATTCACTCTAATGAAATTCAAAGTATAACCGTAGTACGTATGGAAGTACCTTGCTGCGGCGGTTTGGAATTTGCAGTTAGGCAGGCACTTGAAATAAGTAAAAAAACACTTCCATTTGAAGTTGTTACAATTTCTACAAACGGGAGCATTTTGTAATCACTTTCAAACCTTATTCCTACTTTTCTTTCTTGCCTTTTCATGATAATATTAAATAAGTTGAAGATATGAAACTGAAGGAGAACACAATCAATGAATAAGAAAGAAATTGCAGAGATAAAAAAGCAGTTTACACAAGAGAACTGTGCTATCACAAGAATTTGCAGCTGCTATGTCAATGGAGAGAAAGAAATTATAAGTAACACAAAAGATGCCTTTCTAAGCCTGCCAGAAGAAGATGAGTTTAAATACTTTGACATTTTCAAGCATACACTGTCTGGAACAATTGGGAAAAATCTGATTAATATGGACTTCCCACTGGAGCAGGAAAAAGAAGGCGGAACACAGCATTTTCTCTGGCAGCTGCGTGAAAGTGAATTAAAAGATGATGATTTGGTTAACCAAATGTATCAGCGGATCATCGGATCATATGACCATGTAGGGAATTATTATATTATATTAATTTTTGCAGCGTATGATATTCCCGGAAGAGCGAAAGACGGTTCAGAAATGTTTGACACTTCTGAACATGTATATAACCACATTCTTTGCAGTATATGCCCAGTTGCCCTTACCAAACCAGGTCTTGGATATAACCATGAAACAGGACGCATTGAAAATCGAATTCGTGACTGGGTTGTGCAACCGCCGGCAACGGGATTTCTGTTTCCTGCTTTCAATGACCGTGATGCTGATATACATAGTCTGCTCTATTACACAAAAAATCCGGAGCAGTTACAACCTGGTTTCATTGATGAAATTGTAGGCACTGCGCAGCCACTCTCCGCCGGCAATCAAAAAGAGACCTTTAATACAATTATTACTGACACTCTCGGGGAGGACTGTGGTTATGAAGTAGTCCGTACGATTCACGAAACCCTTAACGAAATGATTGAGGAAACAAAAGAAGAACCCGAGCCCCTTACTTTAAGTAAGAATGAAGTAAAAAACTTATTTGAGCAAAGTGGAGTTCCCAATGAACGAATTCAAATTTTTGAAAAGGAATTTGCTGATATAGCCGGAGATGAACATACTACATTTATAGCCTCTAACATCGCAAATGTTCGAAAATTTAATATTGAAACGCCGGACGTTGTTATAAAGGTGAACCCGGAGCGTTCCGATCTTGTGGAAACCCGTGAAATTGACGGACGACAATGTCTCATCATTCCAATTGATGACCACATTGAAGTAAATGGTGTATCGGTTCATACCTTTACCAAAGGACAAAAGGATAACTAACCAAGTCGGCGCTTTTGCAAACACCCAATTAAGAAAGTTATTATTATATAAGATACGGTGCAACTTGTAAAAAGAATTGTGCCGTATCTTTTATTATACTATGAAGCAGAATTCCTGGGGGTTTTTCCACATTCATTCCAATATATGGCAATTATTTCTTATTGGGCTGGAATATCAATCCTTCCAACCGCCAGGAAGTAAACATCCACCTTCACATAAAATAACCGCTTGATTTGCCATTGTTGTGAGTTGCATAGATTTTATTTTCCGTTTATGATATTAGATACAAGCGGTTTGATATATTCCCTCGATGAAAGATCATAGGAACTGCCGAGCGCCTGTTCCATTGCTTTTTCATATTCACTTTTATCTTTTTTGCGCTTCACCATAGCCGCAAATGCCTTCATCATCAGCTTGTCACCCAATGGCATTTTTTCATACCGCAAGCCGCCCTGCATATAAAAATGAGGGATATGGATTAGTTCCTCTGAAGTAAAGTTATTTTTCCAAACTTCCTCTATCATATCAGCTACCGTATTCGGTGTAGCACCGGTAGCAAAAACAATCATTCTATGAGCATTGCTTTCCTTGAAAAGATCTTTTGCTTTTTTTAGTCCGTCCACAAATCCAGCATGAAACCGCCCGCCGAAAATAATCATATCGTATTCTGACATTGTTTTGGCAGATACCTCTTTTAAGTCCATAACCTCACAATCCACTTCCTCCGCAATCCACTGAGCATATTGTTTTGTAAAACCTGTGACGCTTTTATAAGTAACCAAAATTTGTTTATTCATTTTCCTTATCCTCCTATCTCAAAATTTGAAATTTGTCAATATATCTCCCCATATATTTTT